>QILH01000122.1 GCA_003233255.1 Gammaproteobacteria bacterium
GGCAGAGTACCTAAACTGGACGATACGGGCGTTCAGGATAACGACCGCTGGCGTAGGTGATGAGACACAGATTCATACGCATATGTGTTATTCTGAATTTAATGACATCATCGACGCAATTGCAAAAATGGATGCCGATGTGATCACCATAGAAACATCACGATCGGATATGGAATTGCTTGATGCCTTCGAGAATTTTAATTATCCGAATGAAATAGGTCCTGGTGTGTATGACATTCATTCCCCAAACGTTCCAGACACGAACCACATAGTCAGCCTGATAAAAAAAGCGGCGCAACGAATTCCGATGGAACGTCTGTGGATAAACCCCGACTGTGGATTGAAGACTCGTCAATGGCCCGAAGTGGAACAAGCGTTACGCTGCATGGTCGATTCAGCCGTGTTGTTACGAAAATAAATTCTAGTCATATCCTATAGAACGTATTTATGAACAAGGATGTTAATGAATGCGTGTTATCAGAAGGTGCGGGCGCTCGGTTTCAAACAACGCCCAGACGAGGTAATAATCGTCGTACAGTGGAGGCATGAATCGGGATCGATAATATTTTATACAACTGTTTCGCCAACATCTCAGATGTCCATCGGCTTCTCAGATAGCCGTAGGCATTGGGTTGTTCCTGCACTCATTCCAATAGCTTAGCGCACAAGTCCTCGGTAACCGTCTCGACAGGTCGACCTCGTGATTCCGGCGCGAGTCCGGTTTCTCCAAACGTTTCATACCGTCCACGCCATTCCCGTACGCTGGTGAGCGATGCCTTGACCCACTCGGCGGTTTGCATCACGTTGTAGCCTTCATGTAAAAGTAAGATTGCATTGGCACGCGTCGGTAGTCACCATCACTCTGTTTTTGCGAATTTTTTTCAAACACCATCAGACGGACGGGATATTTCATTTATACTATATTTCAACTTGGAGCCTCTCTCGATTATCTTTTTTAGTCGATTGATCAGATCGGTGAGAGGCGACCAAGTTCCCTAAGTGGACACCTTTTAAGAACAGTTATTTTTCTGGAATATACACTGGGTAGCATATATTTCGGCTGTAATGTTGTTGGTCGCAGGTATGGTTGGATTTTACCCGTCAACCTGATTGATGGGTAAAATAGATTTTAAACCTGCTCAACTTTAAGATCAAGACGCTTAATATTATTCTCGTCGTCTAATTATCCAGGGATAGATTTCTTTAAAATCCTGGCCCTTAGTTTACACGGATAATAAACCTTCTCGGTTTGGTTCGAAAGAATTATGCCATCAATGTTTAACAAATACTTCTGTTTTTCCGTCTTTATCAAATGTTAATACATTGTATTTTTCCTTCGTATTACCTTGCTCCATCCCGGGAGACCCAATCGGCATGCCGGGAACGGCAATGCCTTTCACGTCGGGGCGAAACAATAACAGGCGTTTTATATCCCGGTTGGTGGCATGACCCTCGATCACATAACCATCAATTACCGCAGTATGACAGGCTGCAACCTTTTCAGGCACCCCCAGGCGTTTTTTTACCGCCAACACGTTGCGCGTGTTTTTCTCGGTCACGTTATAGTTATTTTCTTTAAGATATTTAATCCACTTATTGCAACATCCACATTCAGGGTTTTTGTATACGGTGATATCTTTCGAGATAGCATCTTTTGTATAGGCTACAGAACCGAACATAAAACTTAGCAAAACAATTAATATAATATTTTTCATTTTCTATTCCATATATTTATTCGGCATAGTAACACTATTACACATGTCGACATCTACTCAACAGCATATTTACGGCGTGAAAACGTTTCAAACAAAACTGGCACAACAAACAAGGTGAGCAGGGTTGACGAAAACAAACCGCCGACAACCACAGCCGCTAATGGTTTTTGTATCTCTGATCCTACACCGTTGGATAATAATAACGGTATCAAACCCAATGCGGATGTGATGGCGGTCATAAGTACCGGACGCAACCGAGATAATGCCCCCTCAAAAATACTGTCCGCAATGGCTAAACCACCCTCAATGCGTTGATTTATCGAACTTACCATCACAACACCATTTAGTACGGCAACCCCCAGTAACGTAATAAACCCGATGGAGCCGGGTACGGAGAGATATATGCCTGATATAAATAGTGCGGCGATGCCACCAATTAAGGCTAGCGGGACATTCAACATGATTAACAAGGCTTGTCCAACTGAGTTAAAAGCGAAATATAAGAGCAGAAAAATAAGGCCAAGCGAAAGCGGTACCACGATCATAAGTCGTGCCTGGGCACGTTGCTGATTCTCAAATTGACCGCCAAAAACAATGCTATATCCTACGGGTAGACTCACTTCAGAGCGAATACGTTGATCGATCTCGGCTACCAGCCCCCCCATATCACGGCCTTCAACATTACTCTGTATAACTACCCGTCGTTGCACGTCATCACGGCGTATCTGTGGTGGCCCTGATTCAATCTCAACACTAGCGATATCGCCAACTCGTACCCATGCACCATCGGCTGCCTGCAGGATCAGACCGCGAATCGCTTCAATACTATTTCGATATTCTTCCGCAAGCCGTACATAGATATCATAACGCTCGTTACCGAGAATAACCTGTCCGGCTTCCTGACCACCGATGGCGTCGCTGACGAGACTCATCACTTGATCCACGGGAATACCATAACGGGCCAGTTTATCTCGATCAGGCCTAACCACCAGCTGAGCTTCGCCTTCCGTTTGTTCCAGAGCAACGCCACGGGTGCCATCAATACCTTTAACCAGGGCTTCGATCTCTTTGCCTTTTTTAACTAACACACCTAAATCCGGGCCAAATAATTTTATCGCCAGTTGAGCCTTCACACCTGAAAGCAATTCATCGACTCGTGTCGCTATTGGTTGCGAAAAGTTAAATAATAAACCCGGCACGATCGCCATTTTTTCTTCCATTAATAGTTGTAACGATTTACGATCAGGTGCAGTTTCCCAGTCGTTGACTGGTTTAAGTCCTATAAATATTTCAATATTTGAGACCGGCTCTGGATCGCCTCCTACTTCTGCGCGACCGATACGACTTGAGGCGTAGAGAACTTCCGGGAAAACCATGAGTTGCTGTTCCAGCTTTTCTGCTACCACCAGGGCATTATTAAGACTTGTAGAGGGTGCGAGGGTCACGCGAACATTGATAGTTCCTTCTTCCAGTTCGGGTACAAATTCTGTACCTAGAAAGGGAGTAAGACTTAATGACCCCAGAAACAACAGTATCGACGAGATAACAACCGTCGATTTTTTTCTAAGACTTAATTTAAGCAATTTACGATATGTCCTGGCAATAGGTTTTAATACCGGACTTTCTTTTTCAACCACGCCATGCTTAAAAAAGTACGTTGCTAGCGCGGGGATGACTATCAGGGCAACGAGTAATGCCGCAAACATCGCAAGCAAAATTGAAATAGCCATAGGTTGAAATAACTTTCCTTCTACACCTTCCAGGCTGAATAAAGGAGCAAAAACGATGGCGACAATCAAAACTGCAAAAAAGACTGGGCGTCCAACTTCTTTTGCGGCTTCCTGGATTCGAAGTGGTATGCCATGCTCATCCTGACTGGAATCAAACGGTTCCGGGTCATTCAGCGCGACGGATTTTTTAATATGTTGTTCATGATCGGCATCGGGACGACTTAGATGAGTGAATATATGCTCCATCATCACCACTGAACCATCCACCAACATGCCGATGGCGATTGCCAGACCACCTAACGACATCAAGTTAGCTGACATCCCCCAATAGGCCATGGCCATCAGCGCAAGCCCAATCGAGATGGGTATTGATAACAACACCAGAAAAGTCGCACGCACATTCATCAGAAATAACATCAGGATGATCACGATTAATACAAAGGCCTGTAACAATGCAGTGGTGACCGTAGTAACCGCCTTGCTAACCAGATCAGACTGATCATAAAATGGATCCAGGATCACGCCGTCGGGCAAGGCTTGTTGGATAATCGGTAAGCGTGTTTTAATTCCGTCGATGGTGGCTTTGGTGTTGGATCCCATGCGCTTCATAACAATACCCACAACAACTTCACCCAGTTGTTGGGGGTTCCCATCTTCATCACGCAGGGTCATGGTCACCGCACCTTGACGGATTTCTGCACCAAAACGAACATTGGCAACATCACTGACTTTGACAACATTACCCTCATGTTGTTTTAATGGCACATTGCCAATGTCACGCAAACCATCAGCGCCGCTGCGTACCCAGCCAACTCCTCGAATGATTAATTGCTCGGCGCCACGATCCATGTACCAACCGCCGGCATTGCGATTATTTGCTTCCAGTGCTTCGGCGACATCTTTCGGGTTCAGATTAAAACTCAACAACCTCTGGGGTTGAAGCTGAACCTGGTATTGACGGACTTCACCGCCAAATGAAAGCACCTCTGTAACGCCATCTACTGGCATCAATAATAATTTGACGACCCAGTCATTCAAGCTGCGCAAGGTTAACGCATCGTATTGTTGTTTTTGTCCAGGGCGTACTTTTTCAGTACGAATCATGTATTGAAACACCTGGCCCAAACCGGATGTGTTTGGTCCCATTGCAGGGATACCCACCCCGTCAGGGATCTGTTCACGTGCGGTTTGTAATCGTTCAAAGACCAGTTGCCGGGCAAAATAGATGTCGGTGCCTTCTTTGAATACAATGGTAATCACAGACAGGCCAGTTTTAGAAATAGAGCGCACTTCCTCGACATCGGGCAGGCTGTACATGACCGCCTCAATAGGGAAGGTGACCAGTTGCTCGAGTTCTTCTGCGGCCAGACCTGGCGCCTCGGTATTTACGGTGACCTGTACATTGGTCACATCAGGAAAAGCGTCCAGATTTAGTTTGGGTAATATTAAAAAGGCACCAAACATAGTTGAGACAAGTGCAAGCACCACCAACAAGCGACTGCCGACGGCAATATCAATAATTTTATTTAACATGTCATCTGACCCTTAATGGTTATGTATTTCAAAGCCGCTTTTCGCCAGTTCGGACTGAACAAAAAACGCACCCTGGGTGACAACACGGGTTCCGGGTTTGAGACCCTGTATGACAGCAACGCCTTCGCTGACACTGACTAATTTGACTTCCACGGCTTTAAATTCACCCACCTCATCCTGCTCAACCATAACTTGCCAGTCACCATCGGGACTACGAAGTACAGCTGCTTCAGGTATTTGAATGGCTTTGCTTTTATCATGCGTGGTAATGAATACGGTAACAAACATACCGCCATGCAAACGATCCGCTTTATTGTCGATTTCAAGCCGAACCGCCGTTGTGCGCGTGGTTTCATCGAGAGTATGGTGTAGCTGTATCACTTTTGCCGGAATACGTTGCTCGTTAAATAAAATCTCAGCGGAATTACCAATCGATATTTTTCCTGCACTAATCGGATTGACATGGGCTTCAACCCACATTACGGATTCATCAGAGATCGTCATCAACTTAAAACCTGCTTCGACCCGTTGGCCGATAATAAATTCGTCATGCAAAATACGGCCAGCCTGTTGTGCAACAAGTATAAATGAACCGTCTGCGCTACGTTTTTGGGCAAGTAGATCCTTGATTTCTTTCTCAGTCATGCCATAGGCTTTTGCGTTGGCATAGTTTTTTTCATATTCAACTTTAGAGGTAATATAGCGGCGCTCAGAAACGACTTTTCGCCCAAGTTTTTTTACCCGCTTCCATTCTTTGTCCGCCAACAGAAGAAGCCCTTGCGATTCGGCCATTTCGACACTGGACAAAGTGACTAATGCCTGCCCCTGGCTTACTTCTTCGCCAAGCCTCGCATGACGCGCAATCACTTGTGCATTAATGCGTGGAGTAACATTAACGGTTCGATAAGCATTGAGTTTTATTTCACCTGGGGCACGTACTCGCGCGGCCACTTCAGTTACAGCAAGGGGCTCAACAATAATGTTAACTGCTTTTAGCTGTTCTGGCTTCAGGTGAACGGTACCTTCCTCATCATGTCCAGATTCCTCACCTGCATGTTCGTGGCCCGAGTGTGTGTCAGCCTGGTTATCGTTATGGTGTTCTTCGTCTTTATGATCTGCGTGCTCAGCATGGCCTGGTTTTTTATCTGAAGCATGATGCTCTTCGTCGCCATGATCGGCATGATCGCTATGGTCGGCTTTTTTACCTGAATCATGGTGCTCTTCGTCGTTATGTTCAGCATGCTCGACATGCTCTGCTTTTTTATCTGCAGTATGATGTTCACCGTCGTCATGCTCTGCGTCATGCTGGTGTGTATTACGTGCAACAGGTAAATGGTGCTCCTTATCGTCATGATTCGCATGGGATTCATGATCGCTTTCCTGTCCCGCCTCATGGTGCTCTTTATCCTTGCTGATGGGCTGACTTAGCGTTGTTTCGTTAGGGAGCGTTTTTGTCGGATTTTTCTGCTGTGCACCATCGTCCTGTCCACATGCGACAAGTGTTAGCAGGGCGGTGCTTACTAAAATAATACGTAACATCTAAATAATTCCTTATGCTATGCGAGGTGTTGCCAATAAAATAATATCGATTAGCATCTCAGTGTTTATGCTTGTGGTCATCATCTGATTTGTGACTGTCTTTACCCTGATCCTCTTTGCCGGAATCATGATCTTTGTGTGTCCCTTCAGGTTCTTTATCATGATGGCCATCGTGATCTTTATGAGATTCGGATTTTGTGATTTTAGCCGAAGGATTATCCTGACCAGCGATTGCTTGCTGGTTTAAGACACCGAGAGAGATGGCGATAACGAAAATTAAAGTAATCTGTGACATATTATTTATTCCTTGTGTTGTTTAGTTGTAACCATGATTCAATTTGTGCGGTAACATCCAACCAGTTAAGCCAACTGGACCATAATGTAGTTTGCAGTTCAATGCCGGCAGAATGGGTATCGAGATTTTGTTTGATCTGTACCAGGTAATCGGTTGTACTTAAATCTCCTGCTTGCCATAAACGTTTGAGTAATTTGAGCTGCCGATTCATACTGACCTTACCGGTTGCCAGCCATTGTTTCCAGGCTTTGCGGGTTAATTGATATTGACGTGTACGACTGGTGACATCGCCGCGGAGATTACGGTATGCCAGTTGCGCTAGATATTCTGCCTGTAAATAGTCTTTTCGTGCCGCCTCAATCTCAGCGCTAAAGTTATTACGAATATTAAGAGGGATGGTCAGGGTTAAACCCGCCAGTGATTCCGTGTCTTCTTTACCACCACGAATCGCAATGGTTGGATCCGCGCTGCTTTCACTTTCACGCAAGCCAATAGTATTTTTAGTAGCCGCAACATTAGCACGAACCCGAAGCATTTGTGGCAGGGTCATGACAAAGACATCAAGCTCCGCTGGAATCTCGATCTTCTGGAAATCAACCGTTAAATTTGGAAGTAACGGTTTATCTGCAGTAGACGATATACCGTATATCGCATAAAAAGACTGTTCTGCATTGACCTGTTCAGCTAATATCTGCGCATTATTTAAAACGGTTTCACTATAAGCCAGTTGCGCCAAATCCAGTTCAACCTGATTAATGTCGCCCGCGGCATGTTTTTGTCTGGCAACCGAATAAAAATCTTTCATTAATTTTAAACGTTGGTTAGAGAGATCGGCGAGTCTGGTTTTATTTTGATAATCACTCAAGGCCATAAGCAAGTCCCGAACTAATAGTTGGCGTTCACTTTGAAAATTGGCCAGCGCCGCATCAAGCAGGCTTGTTGCAATCTGTGTTTTAGCACCGCGCTGATCGCCCCAGTCAATAGTCTGACTCAAGCCGATCGTTGATGTGTTGATATTGGTTTCTTCTGTATCCAGTTCCAGTTCGGGATTATAAATAGCTTTTTCAGCCGCGTTGAGGCTGGCTTTTACTGAATCCAGTTCGGCCTGAGCTGCGGTAAAACGTGGATGTAACGGTAAAACCTGTTGAATAAAAATTTGAATTTCAGTTGGTGCTGTTACCAGTTGGATTTTATTTTCTGCGTGTGCATAGCTGCCTGACAAGCCAACCCAGCTAGATGCTAGAACAACAAGCATGCCACGCACAAATTGCGCGTTAGTAAAAAACATAGTTCTGTAACCTTCATAGAAAGAGGTGCTTAATGACGCACAATTCGTATTGCGGGCGCCATCACATTAACTAAACGAAAAGGTATCAGGAAATAGGAGGGGGTATGGACGGTTGATCGTTATAAGAATCGCTGACATTTTTTAACAGTGCTACGTGACTGTCACGACTAGCATGTAATTCGATAATATTATCGGTAAAAAGTCCGACCAGGTGAGCGCTGGCATGGCAAAAATGATTACAGGCATCGGCCACATCATCATCATGCTCAACAGGTTGGGTATAGGTTTGATCCGAGGCTCCACCTTCCAGCTCATCGATATGGATTGCCCAGGCTGACTGGGTGACCAAGATACTTAAAGCAAGGATGGTGTGTAAGAAACGTTTCATTTGACAAGCCTACCGAAGCGGCTCGATATATACAAACAAAATAATCACATTATCGTTCATTGCTGACCTGCAAGCGTTTCTATAATAGGGCAATGTATTTTATCGGCATCTACCTGACAAGATTGAATAAGATTGTCCAGTGTGCTTCGCAGGCTTGTTAAGTCCTTGATTTGTTGATCAATATGGGTGCGTTTTTGCTCCGCTCGGAGTCGCACATCATGACAATGGCCGCTGCCCAAATCCAGTAATTCGGCGATTTCCTGTAAGCTGAAGCCCAGTGCTTGAGCACTTTTCACAAACTTTATCCGTGCAACCGTCTCGGGCGGATAAATTCGATACCCACTGGAGGGTTTTACGGGCTCCATAATCAGGCCGATACGTTGATAGTATCTAACGGTCTCGATATTCACGTTGGCGGCACGGGCCAGATAACCAATCGTAAGGGATTGCCCCATAGTTTCGTTCCTGAGCTAAATATGCTGTTGTTTAATACAGACGTTAACATCACCTAATAGTTCCGAAATAAGGCCCAATTTTTTGGGCTGATGTCTGACGGGGGCGTCTATTAGTTGGCGCGTAAAAACAACTGCACGCTTATAGCCTGCTGACGCTTGTCGTCTATAAATTGTATGCGAGCAATTTTTTGTTTGCCCATAATCATCGGTTTTAATACCGCGATCTCAACCGAGGCGGGTGCGGTGATAACCAGTTTCCCCAGACTGGAAGCCGCGTTATCACCGATACTGGCAAAGATCGCTTCATATTTTTCTATCTCAAGGTTATCCAGTTTAAAGCGCAGCACAGGTTTTTCCTGATAGGCGATGGTTTTTAGTGTTGCCTGTTTAACTTCTTCGAGCTCAGTTAATTTAAAACCGGTGTCGGCAAATAAAGAGGAAAGGGTGTTGAAGCTAACGCTGGCATCGCTGCGAAAATTAATTGTTTTTGATTTAAGATCAACGTTCACGGTTTGTGCTTGGACTTGCGGTAATTGAGCTATTTTTTTGCTGACACTATATACACAGAAGGCACAGACCATACCTTGAACCTTACCCTGGTAAATAAGCTCTTTGGCATGAACCGGTACGGTTAATAAAGTAAGAACGAATAAACTAACAACCAATTTCATAATAAGGTATACCTATAATAATGTATAAAACAGACACGTTCGACCAGCCAACAAAGTAAGCCTGCCTTGACCTGGATCGAGGCCACCATACACGCAATTTCACCTTTTTTGCACCCGATCACATAAATTAGCCGAAAAAACACAAATAACCCTTGACTTGGAGCTGACTCCAGCCTGTAAGCTTTATCCCAATGAAACAAGCAGAACAAAATATTGAACCTGGAGTGCCCTCCAGGCTGTCAAACAAACCAGTACACGAGGTCAGGATGAAAGGTAGCACGTTTAAAAATATGAGTATGGTGTTGGTGACCAGTTTAATGACCAGTCTCAGCAGCCCCCAGGCTCTTGCTCATGATCCCGTTTTTGGAATCGGCCCGCATGTTTTATTTAAAGACGGTATCGATATAGCGGCTGAAGTGGAATCGGCTAAGGCGGGGGACGGCAAAGGACAGGCCATTGTGCTTGATTTTCGATATGGACTGACCGGCGACTGGGTGGCAGGTTTTGATATTCCTTATGAATTTAAAGATAACAGCACCGACAGCAGTAATGGAAACGGCGATATCGCTGTGTTCACCAAGTATCGTTTTTGGCGCAAAGATACATTAGGCCGTCAGGACTCGGCTGCCGTTATGCTGAAAGTGATTACCGATACGGCCACCCGGAATGAAACACCCTCATTGAATAAAGGCGCGACGGATACTATTGTCGGGCTGACCTACGGGTCAGAAGGGCGAAAATGGTATCGCTGGGCCAGCGCCCGGTATCGTTTCAACGGCAGCAACGATGCCGGTGTGGATCGTGGTGATAAGATTTTGATCGATTTCGTTGGCGGCATTCGACCTACCCCGACGAATTATCTGGAACCGGATACAGTCTGGCTACTCGAATTAAATGGCGAATACGGCCAACGAGCCGAGATAGGTGGGGCAGAGCAGGTGAATAGTGGTGGTACCGAGTGGTTTATTTCACCGGGTATTTTCTGGACCAAACGCAATTTTGCTATCAAAGCTGGAATTCAGATTCCGGTTTACAGCAACCTCAATGGTATTCAGCAAGAATCGGATTACCGGGCCAAAGCATCTTTCGAATGGCATATGTAGACAGCGAACAAATAATCAGGAGTAAATGAAATGAATAAACAAATTATAGTATTAGTATTGAGTATGTTGTTAACCTCTCCGGTTTTCGCTGCTGGCACCCATTATGAAATGCGCGTTGATGGTTTGGCGTGTCCTTTCTGTGCATACGGTATCGAGAAAAAACTCAAGGCTTTGGACGGATCCAGCGATATCAGCGTCGACCTTAATAAAGGTTTGGTCATGGTGAATATGGCAGAAGGTCAAACATTAACGGAAGAACAAATGAAAAAGCTATTTAATGATTCGGGCTTTACTTATCGTAGCATGAAGACAGCACCGCTCGAAAAATAAACAGCAAAGCTCGTTTAACTAATTTATATTAACCGCATTCTTGTCCGTCAGGATTAAAGATTTAGATTTTAAGAGCGTAACGGAGAAACACAATGAATGAAGCAACATCGGTTAAACATACTGATTTAACCGACAAAAGCGTGACAATTTTCACTCTGTTCACGACGACCGGAACCTTGATTTGTTGTGCCTTGCCGATTCTTCTGGTGACCTTTGGCCTGGGGGCTACGGTAGTCGCCATGACCAGTGCATTTCCCTTTTTGATTACGCTCACCCAGTACAAGATTTGGGTGTTTGCATTCTCTGGAATCATGCTTGCCCTGTCCGGATGGCTGATGTTTCGCCCCGGTCGTAGTTGTCCTGCCGATATTGCTCTGGCTAAAGCGTGTAATACTGCATATAAATGGAATAAACGTATCTATTGGACCTCCGTGATTATCTGGGCCATTGGATTTGCGGCTGCATACTTATTGTTACCGACACGTATCTGGTTGGATGTTTAGCCATAATAGCGAACGGGCATCAACAACAAACCTTTGGATTAATTATGAAGCCTAAAAACAACATCCGATTCTGTTTGTCAGGATTAACATTATCCGCATTGCTGTGGCCAATATTTTTAAGTGCAGCTCCTATCACCTTTAATACAGCCTTGCCGGTGGCGAAAGGCGAGTTTTTATTTCGCGAACAACTGATCGTCAATCAATCCGGAGCCGATCCATCTGCTGCCAATCGGGATCGAACCGAGACCGCAACCGTTACCGCACTAGGTTATGGTATTAATCGCCGTTGGACTGTGTTTGCCATATTGCCGTATCGTGATATTGACCTTAATCTGGAGTCAGGCGGTCTGAGAGTGAACCGAAATAATAACGGTTTGGGTGATCTAAGTATGTTTACCCGTTATACCGCGTATCAGAAAGATCAACTCGGTCAAACGTTTCGGATCGCTCCATTTGCAGGTTTCAAGTCCCCAACCGGTCAGGACAATGCCCGTGACAACCTGGGTACATTGCCTCCTCCAGTTCAGGTGGCTACCGGGTCATGGGACGTGTTTGGTGGGGTGGTATTGACCTGGCAAACGCTACAATATCAGACCGATGTACAAATAAGCTATCGTATTAACAATGCCGCAAATGGTTTTCAGTCCGGCAACATTGCCCGACTGGACGGCTCATACCAGTATCGGCTATGGCGCAGCAAGGCGAGCGGGGGACTGCCCGATTACCTTTACGCTGTTATGGAGGTCAACCTCATTAATCAGGCTCGCAATCGGATAAATGGGAACGATGATCCAAACTCCAATGGTACGCGGTTGTTTTTGAGTCCGGGAATTCAGTACGTTACCAAACGCTGGATGGCCGAAACGGCAATTCAGATTCCAGTAAAACAAAATTTAAATGGCACTGCGCTCGAAAATGACTATATTTTAAGAGCCAGCATTCGATTTAATTTTTAATCGCGTAGCAGAAGAGATCAGGAGCATAATGATAGTTGAAGTATTCTCATCACCTGGGTGTAGCAAATGCGGACATGCCAAAGAGATCTTACGAAAGCTTGCCCTTGATTTAAATAAGCAACTCGGCGGGGATAAAATTTTATGGCATGAAGTGAATATACTCGACGAACTGGATCATGCCGTTGAGCTGGGCGTGATGTCGACACCCTCGATCGCTATTGACGGTGAACTTGTTTTCACCAGCTTGCCTTCTGTTAACAGACTTCGGGTTGAACTTGAAACCAGATTAGATCCGAGATCCCATATATGATTACCCTGTTACTTCTTGGCGCCACACTTCTGGGGCTGCTGGCATTTTTCGAACCCTGCACAATTGCTACTCACACTTTATTTTCAGTAAGAGCAAATCAATCTGCTGATAACAAAGCATGTTGTCAAAGTTTATTCTACGTCTGGTTAACTCGAACGGCCTTATTGACTGGGCTGTTTGCCCTCTCGGTATTCTTGATCGATATACCGGAGTGGGGGGCTTATCTTCCCAGTATTATTTTATTTGCACTGGCTCTATTATACCTAGCATCCCGGTTTATTTATATTCCAGTACCGCACCTGGAGTTTTTTAAACTGTTTCCTGCGGGCAAGAGATTACCGGTTGCAATGCAGCTCGGGTTGACTTTGCCCGCCTGCACCTTACCTTTGGTCATTGTGACGGCTGGCATGGCAATCACAGTGGGTTCCATCGGACTTGCAATTCTAGCCGGTTTTTTATTTGCAACGTTATTTACTTTACCAATGGTTATTGCAACGTTTAAGGGTGTTCATGATGACGCTAGACAGCTACTCAATCGTGCCGCCAGGGGCAGCCCTTATCTAACCGCAATATTGCTAATTGGCACGGCACTGTTTCTGCTTATACCATCACTGGATATCAATACTGAAACCTTAACGCAAACACTGCAGACTGCGAGCTGGGCAGGGATCGGAATAGCTTTTTTAGCGGGTTTTATTTTCAGCTTTAATCCGGTTTCGTTTGCTTCGGTACCGGTCATGCTGGCTTATGTGACCAAAGCACATGAAGAGCGACGCGCCGTATTAATGGGCGGAGCATTTGTTGTTGGCATGTTAGTTACGCATGTGCTGCTCGGAGTCGCAGCGGCATTGGGTGGTGAATGGGTACAAAGCGTGATGGGGCGGGAATGGGGATTATTTCTTGGGCCGATATTAATTATCATGGGATTAATGTGGGCCGGTGTTTTAAATATTCGTACCCGCTGGTTTGGTATGAAAGGGCGGAAGGTCACCGGTATATGGGGCGCGTTTTTGTTAGGCATACCCTTTTCGGTCGCCGTTTGTCCATTTTGCACCCCGGCATTACTGGTTACGTTAACCGCCAGTGCGGCAATCGGATCGGTTGGCTTTGGTTTCGCCCTGTTATTTGCATTTGCGCTGGGTCGAAGTATCCCTATTCTATTAGGTGCCTGGAGTATGGGTTGGCTGGAATCCTTGCAAATACTTTCACGCCACCAAAAAGGTCTTGAAATTATCGCGGGCATTGTATTGATGCTGACTGGCCTGTATTTATTAAATGAGTATTTCTTTATTATTAAATATTAGTGTGCCATAACAATGCGTCCTATTGCTATGATATGTTTATGAACGAAATGCAATCTATACTAATATGAAACTGCGATGGTAACAGGGACATAACTGAGGGTTATAAAGTTATGAGTTTGTATCGAATTGGTGACCTCACCAGACAACTTGGACTGAGTGCGGATACCTTACGTTATTATGAGAAACTGGGTTTATTAGCTAATGTTGCTCGTACTTCTGCGGGGATTCGCCAGTACGATGACAAAGACATTTCACGGATAAAATTTATTAAACGCGCACAGCGAATGAACTTTAGCCTTGATGAAATTAAAAATTTACTTCATATGCGCGCAGATCCTCAGCATGCCAAGGATGAAATTCGCACTATGACGGCGGAAAAACTGGCTGACATTGAGGTGCATCTGGCCGATTTAACGACATTAAGAAATGAACTTACGTTATTATTGAATTTATGTCGGGGTAGTGAAAACGGTTGCCCTATCATTGAAGATTTTGATGCCGATTAGAGATATTTATTTGAATTGACTCAAACACGTTTCTGGATAAATCTAATGTCACTGATTGACAATTTACAGAACCAGGCTCTTTTTGAACATCCAATAGTCAGGTTTGAAGTGATCGAAACTCATATTTCTCTGCTACTGTTAACCGGCCAATATGTCTATAAAATCAAGAAACCGGTCAATTTTGGGTTTCTGGATTTTTCAACACTTGAGAAACGTCATTTCTATTGCGAAGAGGAGCTAAGATTAAATCGCCGCCTTGCCCCACAACTGTATTTGGGCGTCGTCAGCATCCATGGTTCAGTTGAGCATCCTGAATTGAATGGGCAGGGCCCGGTGATTGAATACGCGGTTAAAATGCGGCAGTTTCCTCAGGCGGCACAACTTGATCGTATTCTTACTCAAAATGGGCTGGGCAATTCAATCATGGATAAAATAGCCCGTCAAGTTGCACACTTTCACCTGTCTATCGAAACAGTGGCGATGGAAAGCACCTTTGGCGATCTAGATCATGTGCGACAGCCTGTACTAGATAATTTTGAACAAATCCAGGCGAACATCAAGCAAAAATCGATTGAAGCTTTACTTGATAAACTTGAATGCTGGAGTAAACAGCAACTCGAGGCACTGGCGAAAACCATCCAGCAACGTAAAGCGCAGAGTTTTGTGCGCACATGCCATGGGGATATGCACCTGAGAAATATCGCGTTATGGAATGACGATATAATTATTTTTGACTGTATCGAGTTTAATAAAAATTTTTATATGATCGATGTTATCAGCGATATCGCTTTCCTGGTTATGGATCTTGAAGAGCGGCAGCAAAATGCACTGGCACAACGGTTTTTGAACCGTTATCTGGAGATCACAGGAGACTATGAAGGATTGACCCTGCTTCGATTTTATAAGGTTTATCGTGCCTTAGTGCGAGCAAAAGTTGATGCCTTGCGCACAGGGCAGGAGAAATCGGACAGCCAGGAATATACAGAGACACTGGAGGACCTTCTACAGTATTTAACACTGGCCGAACGATATACTCAGCCAACCAGACCGTGTCTGTTGATTACTCATGGTTTATCAGGATCGGGGAAATCATTTGGTGCTCAAATTATTCTAAATAAATATTCCGCAATTCAGGTGCGTTCTGATGTGGAGCGTAAACGATTGTTTCAGATTAATATAGACAATAGCCAAACTGAAGTCGAACAGGGAATGTATAGCCAGGCCGCCACGAAAAAGACCTACGCACGCTTACTGGATATAGCGAAAAGTCTACTTGCCACAGGATATTCCGTGATAATCGATGCGGCCAATCTAAAACGACAACAACGTATGTCTTTTATAGAACTTGCAAAAGAAATGCAAACGCCTGTATTTATACTCAACTTCCATGCTTCTGTCGTGACGTCAAGAGAACGGATTCTACAGCGAGAGCGGCGGGGCAGTGATGTCTCTGATGCCACCGTCGACGTACTGGAACACCAGATTGATAATTATGAACCGCTCACAGATGATGAAAGGTTGCTTGCGATCGAAATAAATACGGAAAAAGAGATTGATGTCGCTGGGATTATTCAGCGCATACACGCCGGCACTTACTGAATTAATGGCGGCATTCCATATTCAATATTGTTCGTAAGACAGTGCTGTTGATGGAAAACCTCTGATCGTTACTGCACGTACGTATTCTTTTTCGCTTTGAATATATAATTACTCAAATCGTTTAATTTGTTTCTGCAGACAGGTAATTTCATCCAGCAGCTGTAATACAAGTGCGGCTCCGGGAATATTTATATCGAGATCGCGCTGCAAGCGCAATACTACCTGAATCCGTATAATATCCTCACCATTAAACAGCCAGTCTGAAGGCTGAGCACCGGAAGGCTGGATGATACCTTCTTCGATAAAACTGATAACCCCCTCTGCATGAATATCACAATGGCGACACAGCTCATAAAAACTGACGTGCGTAGTATCAAGTACGTCACCTTCAAAAATCGTTAGCTCGTCTCTATTCATGGCGACGCCCTCAGGTTAGCGCGAGGATTATAGTTGGCAAACTCAGCTGCCATGTTCTGATAATGTTCTCGCTGTGCAGTCGTAAGTGCAGGAGGGGCCACTATCTGAATTTCAACATATTGATCACCCGACGGGTTGCCGGGTCAACCTCTCCCTTTAAGTCGTAATTGTTGTCCTGCTTGTGCATTCGGCGGGATCTTCATTTCAACCTTCCCCTCAAGAGTTGGCACCTCAACACTGGCACCCAACGCCGCCTCCCATGGCGTCACCGGTAATATTATATATATGTCTTTGCCGCTACAACGAAATAAGGGATGGGATTCAAGTTCAACTTCCAGATACAAATCGCCGGCCTCAGCCTGGCCATGACCTGCGGTACCTTGGCCACGCAGGCGAATACGCTGGCCACTGGTTATGCCTTTGGGGATTCGAACTTTGAGTGTACGTTGACGTGTGACTACCCGACCGTGGTTGTCCAGTTCAGGGACTTTGAGGGTGATATCGCGAGTAGTACCGTGATAGGCATCACTTAGATTGATAAGAATTCGAGCATGGTGATCCTGGCCGCGTATCCCGGTAGACTGACGTTGTCCACCTGTTTGAAAATCACCAAACAGATCGCTGAAAAAATCACTAAACTGGCCGGTATCTGCCCCCGTGTAACCGCCGCCACTGAACTCAAAACCGTTATTCCAGTCAGGGGGAGGGCGAAACTCCTGACCAGCTTGCCATTGATTGCCTAATTGATCATAGGCCGTCCGTTTTTCGGGATCCTTGAGCACCTCATAGGCCTCACCCACCTCTTTGAAGTGAGCCTCCGCGTTCTTTTCCTTGCTAACATCAGGATGATATTTACGTGCCAGCTTACGATAAGCGCGCTTAATTTCATCCTGAGTCGCCTCACGGGACACCCCGATGATTTCATAATAATCTTTATATTCCATATACGTATATTGTGCCCGTTATTAAACCGATTTTTGTATCCGTTGCAATTGATAGCCAGGCGGTATTCAATTAAGTAATACATTAATATATAGGGGCGATTTCAGTAAAACACAAACAAAATTAATGGCGTTTTTTGGATGGCCATCTGTTAATATCCCTATATATGAGCCAACGTTTCAGCATCCTTACCCGCAAGTACTTGTTGTTGGCAGCTTTCGCATTACTTTTAATCGTAGTGCTAAGCAATGAGTTTCTGAATTCACTATTTACCATGGAAGATATACCGGCATCTATCGAAGTGGATTTAGCTGCTGCTATGCAATCACCACCGGTGGTCTACGAAGATCAGGTGCTACCGGTTTTGGAGCGGCGCTGTATCGTGTGTCACGGTTGTTACGACGCTCCTTGCCAATTGAAACTTTCTTCTCCCGAAGGCCTTCAACGTGGTGCAAGTGTGGAAAATATTTATGACCCTTCAAGGGTCAACTCCATGCAACCATCCCGTTTATTCATCGATGCCAAAAATGCAGCCGAATGGCGTTCTCGCGATTTTCACTCGGTGATAAACGAAGGTCTGGAAAATAGTCCAGAAGAAAATCTGAAAAACTCCGTTCTTTATCATTTATTAAGACTGAAACAGCAACACCCACAGCCGAAAACAGATGCGTTACCCGATGATTTCACTCTTGGGCTGGATCGCGAGCAAACCTGCCCAACACGCGGTTCTGTGGAAGAGTTTGCGCGCAAGCACCCTCTCTGGGGTATGCCCTACGCTATGCCAAATCTGCAAGCGCGAGAATATCGAACCCTGGTTTCCTGGCTGGCACAGGGTGCGCCGGCTCCAGTACCGCCTGCGCCTTCTGACGCTGTGTTGCCGCAAATAGAACACTGGGAATTATTTCTGAACGGCAGCTCCATCAAACAGCGCCTTGTTAACCGTTATCTTTACGAACACCTTTTTCATGCACACATTCACTTTGCCGGTTCGCCGCAGCGTGAGTTTTATCGGCTGGTACGTTCACGTACGCCATCCGGGCAAGCCGTCGATGAAATTCCCACAACGCGCCCTTTTGATGATCCCGGTACCGTGTCTTTTTATTACCGTCTATTGCGTTATCACCCCAGCATA
This sequence comes from Gammaproteobacteria bacterium, assembly GCA_003233255.1. Lineage (GTDB taxonomy): Bacteria > Pseudomonadota > Gammaproteobacteria > UBA6429 > Thiohalophilaceae > SZUA-24. The sequence goes on from QILH01000122.1 coordinate 18,717, forward strand.
GTGGCGAAAAATCATATTGTTTATGAATTCTCAGCACGTCGTATGGAACGGTATCGGGAGTTGTTTTTGACCGCAGATTACACGGTGAGCAAGCTACCTTCCTACGATCCTTCGTTAGCATCCAATCCTTTTAAAATCTTTGCCGAATTACCAACAGAATCACGTTACCGCTTTATGCTGGATGAAGCGCGATTTTTCATTGAAGGCTTTATCAAAGGTCCTGTATGTCGCGGGCAACTCGCATTGAATGTGATTGAGGATCAGTTTTGGGTGATGTTTTTTGATCCCAAGCAACCTGTGATTACCAACGATGCACAGTTCATCAGCAAGATGAGTAATGAACTACAACTCCCCGCCGATGGCGGTAGTAACCTGGATTTTCTGCGTATCTGGAGTGATTACTGGCAGGGTCAACGACGTTACATGGAGTACAAGCAAGCCTGGTTCAAGACCATCGGCACACATAATATTAGCCATGCCATGAATTATATTTGGGATGGTGACGGCAACAATCCCAACGCGGCACTAACTGTATTTAGACACTTTGATAGTGGCTCAGTGGCGTACGGGCTGGTGGGTGAAAATCCGGAAACAGCCTGGGTCATAGACTACCCATTGCTTGAACGTATTCATTATTTGCTGGTGGCTGGCTTCAATGTTTATGGCAATTTAGGTCATCGTATGAGTACACGCATTTACATGGATTTCCTGCGCATGGAAGGCGAAGACTATTTCCTTGCATTTCTTCCCGTAAGCCAACGCAAGGCCATTCGTGATGCCTGGTATGTGGGTCAACGAGAAAGTATTGAAAAACTATTTTCTGCACCACAGGAATGGTTGAATACAGAATCTGTAGATGGTTATCGAACGGATGATCCGCAACGTGAATTATATCAAAGCATCAAAAAACGAATTGCTAATGCAATGCAGCCATCACAGAACCTGAATCGCTGTGCTCAGTCTGATGGCTGCAAAAATTCGCTTCCTACTGCTACCAAAGCGCGTATCGATCTCGCTATGAATAGCATCGCTCATTTACAGGGGAAAAACCTGCACGCTTTTCCCGATGTTGCTTTTGTTCACATCAAGGCTAAAAACCCAGAAGACAGCCTTGCCTACACGTTGATTCGCAACAAAGCCTATAAAAATGTCACATCCTTTTTAGCCGATGAGCGCGAACGGGATCGCGCAGATATTGATAAAGACACGATGACGGTGGTGGACTGGCTGGAAGGCTCTTACCCTAATTTCTTTTTTTCCGTGGAATTGTCAAACGTTGAAGAGTTTAGTCAGCGCTGCGTAGACATCAGTAGTCATGAGGATTATGAAAAATTTGTCGAACAATATGGCGTGCGGCGCACTAATTCTGCATTCTGGGAACAAGCTGACTGGTTTCAGGATGAATACCTGCGCAACAAACCCGTGCGTGCAGGTTTGTTTGATTTGAATCGTTACCTTGGCCGTTGAGGCTATAGAAAAAGTCTAAAACTACTGTAATTTATTGATATAATGACGCACCACCACAAGGCGAAACTCGGTGTCAATCTGTTTGTCACCTCTGGCGGGGGGGTACCGTAATCGAAGCCGCACGGCTTTTTATTGAATTTTCTATGGAGAAATTATATGCCAAAGAATGTAAAAGTAAATAAAGAAGCGGCTGCGGAATTAAAGGAACTACGTCAAATTAAGAAGGACTATGAACGCCTAAATTGCTTAGTTATTATCCGTAAATTAAACGGCACGCAATTATAAATTATGCGCATAATATATATTATGTTAAATAGGATGATCAGTGATGCCTTGCTCGTACAGAATTGAAGAACATGATGGATTTA
>QILH01000282.1 GCA_003233255.1 Gammaproteobacteria bacterium
CGCGGGTGCATGGAGAATGTGAAACCGGATGTCGAGAGACTGGTCTGGATCATGCAGAGCGGCCTTGCTGAGCGTACCACTAATGAGGAGGTGTATTGTGAAATTAAGTATGAAACAAAGAATTATGTTGCGCCGCATCCGTAAGGAAAAACAAAAGCGTAATAAAAAACAACAATCGGCCGTTAGTGTAACGGTAGCACGTCAAACTTTTAATGCACCTGTAGCTTAATTGATAAAGCATCCGGCTTTTACCCGGAATTATGTAAGTTCAAATCTTACCAGATGTACCAATTTAAAATAATGCAGCGTTCGTCTAAAGGTTAGGACTTCAGAGTTTCATCCTGAAAATGTGGGTTGTCGTGGGCCATCCATGGCCCACGCCCTTCGGGCATCATACTGCGATGACTAATTTTGTTCCCGACAAAATTATCAAATCCCATGCGCTGTACCAGCTCCCCGTAGTTTAATGGATGAGAATGCTAGCTTACGAAGCTTGAGATACCTGTTTTTGTACACGGATGTACTTATGTCACGAGAGGGCAGGAAGCCCGAAGTGACCGAGTCGGGTCGGGGAGTCCAATTTACTTTAATGTGCCCCTGATGGAACGGGCATACATACCTGGTTTAGAACCAGGGTTTTCGGGGTTCGACTCCCCGGGGGCGCACCATTTTTATCTTGGGGTTTGGTGTAATTGGTAGCACCCGAGCCTTTGAAGTTCGTAGTTCTGGTTCAAATCCAGGATCCCCAGCCAACTAAAGGAGACATAACATGTTAACGCTCAAAGAAATGGTATCAAACGATAAGAAAGCCAGGTTTGTATTTTATCGTGACAGTGCTTTGCACTATGAGACGGAAGATGGGTTTATCTTTCCAGTGCCAATTGACGATGCGAGTTCTGCCACCTTTGGCGCTGAAGAAAAGGCAATGCTGTTGATGCGGTATATACGTATACAACTAAAAGCATTGCATAAGGCAAAACAAACTCAAAATGTTTTATAACTTTTGTGGCGCACTGACTGCGCCACACCTTTTTAACAGTGCCTCGGTAGTTTAATGGTAACACACTAGACTTTGACTCTCGGATTACAGGTTCGAGCCCTGTCTTCCCTGTTACAAATAATGCCTCGGTAATTCAATGATAGAAAGATTGCCTCCAAAATAATCGATGTAGGTTTGATTCCTACCCGAGGTGCCAAACGTGATCTAGCTTAATCGACAAAGCACAAGACTCATAATCTTGATGATCCTGGTTTGAATCCAGGGGTCACGACCAAACACTCGCGCCCGTGGCGTAATTGGCAAACGCACCAAACTTAAAATTTGGCTCCGAAATGGAATGTCAGTTCAAATCTGACCGGGCGTACCATCATGGAAGGCTGGCAGAATGGTATTGCAGCGCACTGCTAAGGTGTGAAAATAGAAATAATTTTCCGAGTTCAAATCTCGGATCTTCCGCAAGCTTAACTAAACACTTTCCAAATTGTTACGAGCGAACATTACGATAGGAGAAATAGACATGACACCGTTGATCTTACGGTTAAGTCAAGGTGGTCAGGCGGTGAGCTGGATCCACTGGCAAGATGCTGTGTTGTACTACGCACGGGATCAGATTGCATGGAGTTTAGGTGAACAGACATTCCGATTTTATGGTGGGGTAAATCGCCTTAGTCGTGAACGTTCTTATCTGGACATTCAACCAATGATTGCCGTGCATGGAGACCAGGGACGTTCAGTGTTCGGTACTACACCGACATTGAATAATCGCGAATTATTTCGTCGAGATGGACATACCTGTATGTATTGTTTAACAGGTTTGAGTGACCGTCACCTGACTCGAGATCATGTTAAACCGATCTCTCGTGGAGGCCGGGATATATGGACAAATGTTGTTACGGCATGTCGTGCGTGTAACCAGCGTAAAGCGGATCAGCTATTGAGCGAAACGAATATGCGCCTACATGCTGTGCCTTATACACCCAACCATGCAGAATGGTTGATTTTACGAAATAGAAATATGTTGGAAGATCAAATGGAATTTTTGAAAAAACAATGTCCTAAGGAACGACAAATATGTTTTTCTGAACAAAGTTAATAAAACTTTCATGTGGCTAATTATAGTGAGTAAATAACAGGAGGTGATCCTTAATCTCGTGTGGTCAGTTGAACTTTGATATTTCAATTGGCCGCACGTTAAATCACCAAAATACAGAATTGTAACGATGTGTCTTGATGATGTTCTTCAATGCATGTGGTTCAGAAAGTGATGTGATGATTTTCACTTAGCGGTACAGGTTCGATATACCTGTCCTGTGCACTGAAACTAACCTGATGGGGATTGTAAAGTGTATACATAGTTGAAACGAGTCCAACACTACCAGCGAAGATAGCTCAACTGGGTAGAGCAACTGTCTGATAAGCAGTGTGTTTCGGGTTCAAGTCCCGTTCTTCTCACCAGCCTAAAACGCTGTGATATGGATAGGGCTATAAACGCCTGCGGTTCGAATCCGCTCGTTGGATGCCGGTTAGCATCCTCACGAAGGGGAGTGCCCCGGTATTTAGATGTTTATCTTTTACTTAGGTAATAAGTTTGAATGTTTATTTGCAGCATGACTCTCGCCCGTGGTTTAACCAGGGATGAGTATCAGTTTTCTGCCAGGTATGTTGGCTTCGGTATTTAATTACTACGTAATATGTAGTGTGTTCAATACCGTATACGATATAACGAACAGTAAACCCGCGTTCGTTCTCCGTTTAATCCCGCGTTAGTGGTGTGGGGCACGATCCATATTTATTAAAAAAGGAGATATAAAAAGAAATGTTAGGAATAAAACGAATTGTGATTGCACCACATGAACGCGGTGTGTATCTACAGGATCGCAAGATCATAAAAATACTTGAACCAGGTGTTCATCGAGTATTCGATCTGTTTGGCCGTTCCTCTATTGAGGTTTACGACTTGACGGTCGCTGAATTTTATCACACCTATGTTGATGTGTTGCTGAAAGAGAACGCCGATTTAGTGGCAAAGCACTTTCAGGTTATCGAACTGGGTGAATATGAAGTAGGCCTTGTTTACAAAAATGGTAAGTTGAACGACGTTCTGGCTCCAGCGACACGTCAGTTGTACTGGAAAGGTTTGATCGATGTTGACGTCAAGATTCAGAACATCGAGACGGATTTCGCGATCTCTAAAAATATCGTGGGCCTGATTGCACACTCACGTGCAAATGGGATGCCGACTCAAGTGGTGAATTACGTGACTATGATAGAAATTACGGATAATCACCTGGGGCTGTTAATTGTCGATGGTGAAATGAAGCAGACCTTAAAGCCTGGGCTATATGCGTTCTGGAAATTCAATCGTAATGTAAAGGTTGAACAGGTTGAATTGCGTATGCAGGTGATGGAAGTCCAGGGGCAGGAGATTTTGACCAAAGACAAAGTTAGCCTACGTGTGAATCTGTCTGCGCAATATCAGGTTACTGATCCGGTGATAGCGCGTAGCAAGCTAGTCAACTTTGTTGATTATATTTACCGTGAATTACAGTTTGCATTACGTCAGGCGGTAGGTGGACGTACGCTAGATATGTTGCTAGGTAACAAGGATGAGCTCGATAAGGTTATCTTTTCAGCGGTAAAAGAAAAAGTAGCCGAGTTCGGTCTGGTTGTTCGAAGTGTCGGAGTAAAAGATGTCATTTTACCGGGTGACATGAAAGACATCCTTAACAAGGTGGTTGAAGCCGAAAAAGTGGCACAAGCCAACGTCATCAAGCGTCGTGAAGAAACGGCGGCAACTCGCTCTATGTTGAATACGGCGAAAATGATGGACGACAACCCGACTTTAATGCGCTTAAAGGAACTGGAAATCCTGGAAAAAGTGACAGCAAAAGTCGACAAGCTAACCGTTTTTGGTGGCATGGATGCCGTATTAAACGACACAATCCGTCTTAATGTGAAGGCGGATTAATTTAACAGGAGAAACTAAGCAGCCCCTCATATGAGGGGCTGCTTTTAAGTTAAACGAGACATGGCACGTAAATCTAAAATCCGAAAAACTCAAGATCATGACCGTTTAGAACGGGCCATGAAATTTGCGCGTGCGTTAAATTTTAATTCTTTAGAGGCATATCAGGAGTGGTGTATTCTACAGGGGTTCAGTATTGAGTTAGATAAGTCAAAGGGTCAATTAGAACGAGAAATGCAACGTTTTGTTTTAAAGAAGCATAAAAGGGAAGGCAATACTCGTAATATTATCCAGAAAATATACTCGAGACAAATAAAATATCGGGATTTAAATAACGAGATACTAAAAATAATTAGTGATGGATTTAAAAGAATTAACAACAAAAAACTATTGCTTGATGTATTGTTGAGTTTAGAAGAAAAAACAAAACTACTGAATTACGAAGATTATACCAGAGGTGTCATTAGTTTTGTTTTTGACTTTCATCTATGGCTCCGTCCTTATGGCCAATGGGAACAAAAATCAAGAAATGCAGGAAGACAATTTTCATCATTATCCCGTTTTTTATTTGCTAAATATGAAGTGCCTATTTTCATGGATAGAGTTTGGCAAAAAGATGAAAAAGTGCCTAAAGGCTGGTTTATTCATATCGGTCAGGGTAAAAACATTCGTTTTGCTAAGTCGCTGCCAATAAAAATGACAAAGAAGATGGCGCATAGCTTTTTACAGGCACCAGATAGTTATAGTGTTAATGCCGCTTTTCGTTGGGCACAAGTGCATGCGCTTGGCGGCAATAAAGCCATAGCTGATGCTGTAGTGGCAACACGTTTATCTCGTGCATTTAATGATGATGATTTCTGGCTAGGGGTTATACGATTTTTTATAGCTAACCCGATGCTGGATACTAATCAATATAATCCGATTATTGATTATATCTGGAACCAGAAGTATGAAAATCGTATAGTTTTTATTGAGCGAGGAGTTGCGCGTGAGGAAGGGCCTATACAACCTAATTTTTCCATGCAAGGACGTACTCCTGATACGTTACTTCGGCAAGTAGAAAACTGGCATCGTCGGTTAGGTCGGGAAACTAAAGGTGGTATTTTACAATGGTGCAAATCAAAAACTCCCGATTTTCGTTTTGTAGAAGGACGTGCTAATACCCATAACATGAAAATATGGAGTATTCGTGAGCTATTAAACAGTAAAGAACTCATTGCAGAAGGGCGAAAAATGAATCATTGTGTTGCCTCCTATGCTCGTAGTTGTATGTCTGGCGGCACTTCTATTTGGACTATGGGCATGCAAGATTCCCAGGAGATGTTTAAAATATTAACCATTGAAGTGCATAACCCTTCGAGAACGATTCGCCAAATTAGAGGACTACGTAATCGACTAGCAACGAAGTATGAAACGAGCATAATAAAACGTTGGTCGCAGCAAGAAGATCTGGCGCTCTCCAGTCATTTAAATATATAGAGTAAATGAATGAACTATCCTAAATATAATCGAGAACAATGATGCCAATTATTAAACAGATAAATAAAGGAAAAGTCCCGGTAAAGATCTACACAGATGATATTGAGCCTGAGGCCTATCAGCAGTTGATCAATATATCGACCTTACCTTTTATACATAGCCATATTGCTGCGATGCCGGATGTTCATTATGGCAAGGGCGCGACTGTTGGCTCGGTGATCCCCTGTAAAGGGGCGATCATTCCTGCGGCCGTGGGGGTGGATATCGGTTGTGGTATGAATGCCTTGCGCTTGTCGATCAAGGCCGAGGAATTGCCGGATAACCTGCGTGGTGTGCGCACGGTAATTGAAGCGGCGATCCCGGTGGGATTCGAAAGCCATAAGCACGACAAGGCGCGTGCCTCGACCGTGCGTCCACTATCTGATGGCCTGGATAATATTCTTAAAAAACATCCAAAGTTATATAAGAACGATAAAAAGAAATTTAAGACCTGGGTGCGCCAGCTCGGTACCCTCGGCGGCGGCAATCACTTTATCGAGTTATGCATCGATCAAAATGACGATGTGTGGATCATGTTGCATTCCGGCAGTCGGGGCATAGGTAATGCCATCGGCCAGTATTTTATTAATCTGGCCAAAAAAGATATGGAGCAGCATGTCCACAACCTGCCGGATAAGGATTTGGCCTATTTTACCGAAGGCGCACAGCATTTCGATGATTATGTTGAGGCCGTGCATTGGGCACAGGATTATGCGATGGACAATCGACGTGAGATGATGCGTTTAGTGGTCGATGCACTCAAGAAAAAGCTGAAAAAATTCGGCGTAACCAAAGAGGCAATTAACTGTCACCATAACTATGTTTCGATTGAAAATCATTATGGTGAAAATGTTTACATAACCCGTAAAGGCGCTATAAGTGCCGGGCAGGGTGAATTAGGTATTATCCCAGGTAGTATGGGTGCAAAATCATTTATTGTGAGTGGTAAGGGAAATCCGGAGTCGTTTTGCTCATGCTCGCATGGTGCCGGTCGTAAAATGAGTCGTGGTAAGGCCAAACGAAAATTCAACGAAATCGATCTGGAGCAACAAACGCAAGGGGTTGAATGTCGTAAAGATGAAGGTGTGCTGGATGAGATCCCTGGTGCCTATAAAGACATCGACGTGGTTATGGAAAATCAGAATGACCTGGTTGAGGTGGTACATACTTTAAAACAGGTCATCTGTGTAAAAGGTTAATTATAGAAAGATCAAGCCGCAGTCTGTACCTGATTACGCCCCCCGTTTTTTGCGGCATACATAGCGGTATCGGCTCGTTCGATCATTTCTTCTGGCGTGCCATCATCTGGAGTGAAAGAGGTCACTCCAAAACTGGCCGTGATCGTTAATTCAATCTCACCGTGTTTAATCGTTGCACTGGCTAAACGTGAACGCATCCGTTCCGCGACCTGTTCCGCGTTAGCTTTCGGGGTGTCGGGTAATAACAAAATAAACTCTTCTCCACCAATTCGGCCTAGTACATCTGAATCACGCAGGGTAGCGCTACAAATTTTACCAACTTCTTTTAGAACGTGATCGCCCACTAAATGACCATGCTTATCATTAATCAATTTGAAATGATCGACATCGATCATAACCATTGACAGTGGTCGGTTATAACGTTTAGCACGAGTAAATTCTTTAGCCGCCTTATTCATAGTGGCTAACCGATTGGGTAGACCGGTTAACATATCGGTGCTGGCGAGCATCTCAAGACGCGATTCCAGCATTTTATGTTCAGTGAGATCTCGTTCAATGGCAGCAAAATAGGTGACTTTTCCCTGTTTGTTTTTAATCGGCACGATGTTGATATCGAGCCAGACTGCTTGCTCGGTTTTAGTGTAGTTTAAAATTTGGGTACGAATGCGATTACCCGACGACATGGCCTCGCGTATTTTTAACCGAGTGTCTTTATCGGTATCGGAACCCTGTAATATACTGGGGTTTTTACCCATCACTTCATCGCTTGAATAGCCCATGAGTTTTTCAAAGGCAGGGTTTACATAGACAATCAATGGACCGCCATCGTCCAGAGAGGTCGAATCCATAACCATAATAACGTCATTGGTATTTTCAACCAGACTTTTAAAAACATCGTCAAAAATCATGATATTTCCTGTCCATAGAGTTACAACTCACGTACATATCTAACACCTGTAATTAAAGACTAGAATCGGCATCTGTGGGGTAATATTGAGAGAGAAATGTTAAAGCTGGAGCGGGGTCACATCGAATATATGAAGTTCAACCGGTAAAATAAGGTTTTTGCTAGCTGGATCACAAATTAGAAGGTATTTGCAGGCATAAAAACCCCGCACCGTATCGGGTGCGAGGTTTATTTAGCATCAATTTAATTAAGATTGAGCGGCTGCCGGACCTTGATAGGTTGCGCTGCCAAAGCCGAGAATGGGAATAAATATAAACCCAAGAAAAAATATACCGATGCCGAAACCGGTACCTTTACCAAAACTCTTGGCCAGATCGATACAAATTATTACGAAGATAACAATGCTAACAATTGGAATCAGTAGCAAAATAATCCACCAGATTGGACGGCCACTAATTTGTAACCAAACGATAATGTTGTAGATTGGGATGATGGCTGCCCAGCCAGGCTGGCCAGCTTTTGAAAATGTTTTCCACATACCAATTATAAGTACTACCAGAATCGCTAGATAAACCAGCATTATAACTCCCAATCCGCCAGCGGCGGCCCCATTCGCAAGTTCTTGATCCATAATTTCTCTCCTTATGATTTTGTTTTAAGTTCTGTTCAGGATTGTAACCAACTTTATTGGCCCGGTGGGATTTTTGTTGAGTGAAAATATTTAGAATATAAGAATAAGCTGATTAAGTGGCATCGTAAGTAGATTGATCATTGTCAGTACCTCGATAGTGATTTGAGCAGGTACGCTGGGAGAACGACGGTTGCTGAGCTAAAATTAATCGTTTTCGCGGATAATCGGGAAGCTTAATCGAAACTCAGCACCTGGTTGATGATTAACCACATCAATCTCACCTTGCATGGCCTGAGTGATTTGGTGTACCAGTGCTAGCCCAATGCCGGTGCCCACAGTATTTCGGGTAAGCTCATTTTCTGTTCTATAAAATAATGTAAAGATCTTTTTCAATTGGTCTTTAGCAATTCCCGGCCCATAATCACGAATGCTAATTAGAAGGGTGTTATTCTTTTGCAGCTGGCAATGAATATCAATGATCTTGTTATCAGCCTTGCTGGCAAATTTGATCCCATTGTCGACCAGGTTAATAATGATTTGGGTGAACTGATCGAGATCAATATTGAGCTTTAAATCTTTAGTGGTATCGTCACAGGTTAAATTAAGTTTGAACCTGTTGCGTTCGACCTGTGAGGTAACTTTTGAGCGTATGGTATCAACTAACTCAGCGACACCGACGGGATTAAGCTCAAGATCAAATTCGTTTCGGGTCATACGCGCCAGTTGTAGAATATTCTGAATGAGCCGTGACAATCGTTCACTCTCATAGTAGATATAATCATAGTATGATTTTTTCTTTTCTTCACTGGCCCAGCCCTCACGTAACATTTCGCCGTACATGCGAATCGAGGTCAGGGGTGTTTTTAATTCATGACTCACCGATGAAACAAAATCCTGTTGTTGGCGGGCTAAGCGAATTTGTCTTAAGCCGAGGCGATACATTAGATAAAATCCACCACATAAAATGATAAACAGTACGATCGTCGTCCAGGTGATAATTTTACCGCCGGGGCCAGTCGGTAGTTGCTGGATGCTGAAGATTAGTTCGATATCATTTAAAGGTGATGACAAGCGTGTTCTATATAGTAGTGCACCTTCCAGTTGCCCCGTACTGGATAAATAACCTGAACGGCTTCCCGAGCGAAATACGGTGAACACATCATTATTATAGGCAATGGCCAGATCACTGACCTCGGAGACGGTGGTGGCATTAAAGATCGGCTCAATGGTATTGTGTAAAAAAGGTTTAGAATCAATTAAAATACCTTGTATATAACGGTGCTTGTTACGCCAGACTTTGCGATACAATACAAACTGCCCACTTTCTAACAGGCTGAACTCAAACGGATCGATTTCACTTTCAAATATATCCAGTTTTACCGGGGCGTTGACATTACCTGGTTTATTTGGAGCAATAAGGCTTTGCTGCAGACGTTGGTCAGGTAATACCGTTTTCTCGGTTCGTTTGCCGGAGCGCTTCTTTTGTTTCGATAGCTCGCGTTTTTTGCGTAGTTTGGCTTCTTTTCGTAGCTGCCGTTCTTTTTGGTGTTTGGCGTATTTTTCTTCGAGCTGGATATCATCCACTTTACCCAAAGAATAGTCAGCCTTGTCTCGCCGGTTTTTCTGTGCCGATTTCGTCTTGCTGTCTTTTGACAGGCTATCAAAAGCGGAATAGGAATCTTTTTCAGCCTCGAATGGTTTCGAAATGTCTGCGGGCTTAGCTGCCAATTCGGCAGATCTGGCGGCAACAGACTCTCTAGTTAAGTCGCGGCCTGAAGATACCGTTGCATCTTTCTCGGACAGACCTGGCTGTTTGATAATTTCGGGAGACTCAGAATGTGCGCTTTGTGCTTCTGGTATGGTTTTGATTTTGCTTTCGCCAATGGAATCGCTGTCTCTGGATCGGGCCTGCCGATCGATTGTGATAAGTTGATTTTCAGTTAATATTTTGAATATCGTCTGCTGTCTGGTTAGTCGTTTTGAATATTCGCTTTTTGAAATCCCATAAGCGGAAAAACCATCTTTAGTGACAGGCAGGATCGGGGTGCTAACCTGTCCCTGGTTGTCGACCTGAAAATAGCCGATGACACCATTCAGGTTAGAATCATTGGTTAATTTAGATAAAGGTGAACGTTGTAGTATATTGGCAGTGGCATCACCGGCAATATTTAAAAAACTATAGTCAGAAAAGGCGCGTTGTTCTTCCGCATAGATCAGATTATTGAATGTATCGTCAAGGCGGGTTGCCAACTCTTCGGCTAATTGACGTTGCTGATGATAGGCTTCCCATTTGATCTGATCATAAGCCTGGTAAACCAGCAGGCCGGTGGGGATAAACAGAGCGAGAAAAAAGGCTAATAGAATTAGCCTGAGTTGTTTTTTCTCAAGTTGTTTGAAGCTGAATTTTTTCATTTTATGTTCAGACGATAACCTGCTCCGCGCACTGTGATCAGAAATTTAGGATCAGAAGACGAGTGCTCGATTTTGCGACGCAATTTAGCGACATGAATATCAACGGTGCGGGTTTCGATGTCCAGATCTTTTGCATAACCCCAAATCTTACTTAACAGTTCATCACGTGTAATGGGACGATCAGAGTGGGTATGCAGGTATTGTAAAATGTCCATCTCGCGCCGGGTAAAGCTGAGCTCTTCATCTTTACGCTTACCATTGAGATTTTGGGTGTCGATGTAAGTATCGGTATCAAGCTCGATTCGGTGTTGCTGTTCAATGCTGATTTTGGCGCGTCGCAAAACCGCCTGGATACGTAATACCAGCTGAGCAACAGAGAAGGGTTTGGCGACATAATCATCGGCACCCAACGACAGGCCGTGAATAATATCGTCATCACTGGTTTTGGCGGTTAACATAATAATCGGCTGTTCTCGATCATCCTGTCTGATTCGATTACAGATCTCAAAACCGTCCATGCCTGGCAGCATCACATCTAGAAGTATCAGGTCAAACTGTCCTGTTTGTGCCTTCTTCAGACCCGCCGGGCCTTCTTCTGCGAAGTCCACTTCATAGCCATGATAGACTAAAACATCGATCAGTCCCGTGCGGATGGCGGCTTCGTCTTCAACCACTAAAATTCGTATTTTTCTGCTCATAATACCGTTAAGAATACCAGTTAATTGCTGTTTTATCGCCGTCGGTGATGTAAAAGTCTTGTAAACATCCATCACCAGGTTTTACCTGGGACTGTCTAAAAATTACTCTGATTCCGCTCTAAACTTCTCTGCAGTACCCAAATTTGTTGATAAGGAGAAGTTTCATGGCACTGATTAATCGTTTTTCACGACTGTTTCGAGCGGATTTACACGCGGTATTAGATCGCATCGAAGAACCCACCTTACTGCTAAAACAGGCAGTACGGGAAATGGAGGAAGATGTTACTGAGGATGAAAAAAATCTCAAGCTTATTCAATTTGAACAGGAACAGACACCAATATTAGAGACCGAAGTTGAAGAGTCATTAAAGGAACTTCAATTGGAGATCACCCTTTGTCTGGATTCGAAAAATGAAAAACTGGCACGTTCGGTGATCAAACGTAAATTAGAATTACAACAGCGTGCCAAACGACTCAAACAAAAATCGGAGGGCTTAAGCAGTGAGCTGGCGAGCCTGACCGAACGATTGCAGACTAATCGCAGTCGTCTTGTGGCTATGCAACAGAAGCTTGAGATATTAGAAGAAGATCAGGCCAACCAGTCAAACCACTCGGCCGTCTATGACACCGATGTCATCATCTCTGAAGATGATATTGAGGTGGCGTTACTTAGAGAAAAACAGATGAGGACAGGATCATGAGCCGGCCGGCATTCAGTGAAGGTATTTTAGTAGCGATCATTATCAGCCTTGCGGTGACCGTGATTTTTACGGTGATGTCGGCTTTTTTCCCAACCCGTTGGCTATTACAGTTCATGATCGCCGGGGTGAGTTTTTCTTATGTTGTCTATCTATTGGTTAGGAGTACAGAGAAGGTAGGTAGACTGACCGTCGTCGCAAGCTGGGCTTCAGTTGCAATTTTAACCTGGTTATTTTCTCCTTCAATTATTGTCACTCTGTTTGTGCATATCGGCCTTATCTGGTTAGTTCGAGCCCTGTATTTTTATACCAGTCTGTTGGTGGCATTTCTTGATCTTGGCCTGACCTTGTTTGCCATGGCCGCGGCCATCTGGACCTTGTCTTACACCAATAGTTTATTTCTTGGTGTCTGGTGTTTTTTCCTGTTGCAATCGTTGTTTGTATTGCTGCCAGCGGATCTAAGTACAAACAATTCCAGCAAAAAATCTATGTTTCTCGGAGGTCGAAAGAACACAACCGAAGGCCTCAAAAAAGATCCCTTTGAACAAGCACATCAGTCTGCACAGGCGGCGTTACGTCAACTTGCGGCACAACGTTAAACTATAACAGGAGATAAAATCATGAAATCAAAAATACTGGCATTATCATTATTTGTTATCACCGCTGGGGTGATAGGTTTGTATCCGATGTATCAACAGGGTAATGCGCACGTCAATGTTCCCGTGCAACCGTTACCAGCTCAGAATACACAGGCCAATAAGATCGATCTTGTCTTTGCTCTGGACACTACTGGAAGCATGGGTGGTATGATCGAGGCGGCAAAGGAAAAAATATGGTCGATTGCGACCAACATGGCACAGGCGAAATCGGCACCGGAAATTCGTATCGGTTTAGTGGCTTTTCGTGATCGCGGCGATGAATACGTAACAAAAATAGTAGATCTGTCCAGTGATCTGGATTCGGTTTACGCAAAGTTAATGGACTTTACTGCTGGTGGTGGTGGTGATACTCCGGAAAGCGTCAACCAGGCCCTGCACGAGGCGGTAACCAAAATGTCGTGGAGTCAGTCTTCTGACGCCTATAAAGTTATTTTTGTAGTCGGTGATGCCCCGGCACAAATGAATTACCGTAATGATGTTAAATACCCGGTATCGATTAAATTAGCCAGACAAAAGGGTATTATTGTGAATACTATTCAATGCGGGCAGGATGCGAACACCTTAACGCAATGGAAACAAATGGCATCACTTAGCCAGGGGCAGTTTTTTAATGTAGCGCAAAACGGCAGTGCGGTGGCCATGACCACTCCGTTTGATGAGCCGTTGGCCAGTTTATCAAAAGATTTAGACAGCACGCGCCTGTATTATGGTAAAGCTGAAGTGCTTGAACAGAAGCGTCGTAAAATAATGGCCACAAGGAAAATGCATGAAAAAGCTTCTGTGGCCTCTCTAGCTCGTCGTGCTACATTTAATGAATCAGAGAGTGGTAAAATCAATGCGATTGGTGAAAACGATTTAGTTGAAGACATAACCTCTGGGCGAGCCGATCTCGCAACTATTTCTGTAGAGGAGTTACCGAAAGCGATGCAGGCCATGTCGCCGAAAGAGCAACAACGTTTAATTCTCGAGACCAAAACTAAACGCCAAAAATTGAAAAATAGCATCAGCAGCCTGGCAAAAAAACGCGATGAATACATCAAAAAAGAGATGGAGCAGCGTGGCGGGGCAAAAGATTCACTGGATGATCAACTAATTGGTGCCCTACGCCTGCAGGCGAAAGAAAAGGGTATTGATTATGATGGTAAATCTGTTGCCTATTAAGATTATATATCGTTTTATTGGAATTATATCCGCTTCCGGCTCATGGCCGGGGCGGTTTAATTCAAATGGATGATTTTCCAGGGAGCGTGATGACAGACTTTTATTTTTTCCTCTGGTTATGCAAAAATTAAAATAGCGAATCGTATTTTTAGTTTTTTGTGTATACTTGCCAGATGAATAAAGTGATACAAAAAGGCCGAGGTGCAGTTAGCAATCCCGATTGTCGCTATCAGTCAGATAGTCGGGAAACCGTTGATGAAGAATGGTATTTCGATCAAACAGCCGAGAAGATTAAAACCACCGTTATCCGCGATACCAGTAAAACAATAATTTCTAAAAATAACTCCCCTGATGTACCGTTTGCACATTCTCTTAATCCATATCGCGGTTGCGAACACGGTTGTATCTATTGTTTTGCGCGCCCAACCCATGCCTACCTGGATTTATCGCCAGGCTTGGATTTCGAGACGAAATTAATTATCAAACCTGATGCCGCCAGGTTATTAGAAAAAGCGCTAAGAGCTAAAAATTATCGATGTACGCCGTTGGCTTTAGGTTCGAATACCGATCCCTATCAACCAATTGAGCGTGAATATAAGTTAACTCGGCAGGTGCTGGAAGTGCTGGCTGAGTTTAATCACCCGGTGGCGATTATTACCAAGTCTTCATTAATCGAGCGTGATATAGATATATTGTCTGAGATGGCGAAGTCCAATTTAGTCGAGGTGATGATTTCGGTTTGTACTCTGGACAAAAATATCGCTCGTAGCCTGGAGCCGCGGGCAAGCAGCCCGGTGCGTCGTATCAAAACCATTGAACGTTTGGTTACCGCGAATATCCCGACGGGTATTTTGCTGGCGCCAATGATTCCGGTGTTAACGGATCCGGAGCTGGAAACTATTATCAACACCTGTGTTAAAGCGGGTGCGCAAAAAACGAGTTATATTCTTTTGAGACTACCGCTGGAGGTGGCGCCCTTATTTGAGGAATGGTTGCGCGCTCATTATCCCTTAAAAGCGGATCATGTTCTTACTCGGATTCGTGATACGCGAGCGGGTGCATTATACAACAGTGAGTTTGGGACCCGTATGCGCGGCGAGGGGCCTTTTGCCGCCATGATAGGTCAACGTTTTGACGTTGCTTGTAAAAATGCGGGCTTGATCGGTGATAAGGCAAGACGTATCACTCTTAATTCGAATGATTTTGCTGTTCCTCAGCGTTTTATACCGCAAATGAGGCTGTTTGATTGAATTCCTCATACCATAAAACCCGATTTGATGGATCAGACGTTACTTACCTTAGACTGGCATAGTGTATGCATTGTCTACCGTGCAGTCTGATGTTCTCCTCCTGTTATGGGAAATTATGGGCGCTTACCCTTAAGCGCCCTTTTTTTATGTCGGGTTGATAACTATTTTATAATATAGTAGCAACATGGATAAGGAACCAATACGTTTGATTTTATTGCCGGGAGTGTATGGCACGGGGTTGATGTTTACCCCGCTTGTTGATGCCATGCCGGAGAAATACGATTGTCAGGTGATCTCATATCCAGTCGATGAGGTGTTGTCCTATTCTGAGTTAACCACATATGTTGCCAATCAAATACCACAGGACAAACCGTTGGTTATTCTCGCCGAGTCGTTTTCGGGACCAATTGCATTAATGTTGAGTGAGGTTTTAGGTGATAACCTCAAGGCCCTTATTCTTGTTTGTACTTATGTTACGAATCCTCACCCGTGGCTGGCGAAATTATCCAGATTCGTTTTAAAGGATCGTATTGTAGCAAGAAAGCCGAGTCGTTTTATGGTTCGACTTATGATTGCTGGATTTGAGATGGACGATGAATTGCTTGATTTGGCTTTTTCTATTCAGCGCCGGGTTTCGCCAAAGGTATTTCGCTATCGACTTTTTGAAGGGATGGCGGTTGATGTCTCAGACATTTTGCAACGGACTTCGCTGCCGATATTGCATCTGTATGCAAAGCAAGATCGTATAATACCGCGTTCGGCCCAACGTAAAATTAAAAAAATCCGATCTGATTTAAAATCAGTCGCCATTGCCGGGCCACATTATCTATTACAAACGAAAGCAAGGGAATGTGTTATTTATATTAAATCTTTTCTCAAATCGATATAAGATTTATTTCTTAGGGTTAATCTTATACCGACTAAGCATACCTGCGGTAATGTGGTCAGTGACATGACAATGAAACAACCAGTTGCCCGGGTTGTCGGCACGCATATCGACACTGCGCATGCTGGTGGGCAAGAGTTCAACCACATCGGTGCGGCGGCCGTGATCCAGTACGGTTTTGCCATGCCAGTGTGCGGTGTGCAGATCGACTTCGGTGCCCATTCCGATAAGGTGCCAACGTACCCGATCGCCTTCGGTCATTTCCAGTCCCAGTAAATTACCAAAGATATAACCATTGATGGCGTGTTTTAGATTTCCTTCTGCAAAATCATCTGCTTCGGGTGAATCGTGTTTGATTTTTTTCACCTTGCCGACGATTTCACGATCATTTTCATCAAAGATCATATACATGGTGGTAAAGGCAATATCGACATCTTTAGGGCGCGGATCGGATTTCGAACGGGCCATGCCTTTCTTAGTAATGATGATACTGCCAATCAGTCCGTCATAAATTTCTGTAACCGAATCGACATGCGAGTGATACACCCAGACAATGGATGAAGGATCGGCCGGGCCTGGGGCGGCATCGGCATCCGCCTCCCAGGTATAAGTAAATTTTTTCCCGGCCCTGACCAATGCACCTTCGTTTTTCCAGTCCGCGCCTTCATTTTCTTCCGTATAAAATACACCATGCGGGTGTATACTGAGGGTCTTGTCGGCCCGGTTATAAAAATGTACTTTAATAGTATCGCCTTCTTCGGCGCGAATTTGTGGTCCCAGGATGCCCATCCATTTTGGCTGCGGTACGGTTTTGCTATAGGTACCGTCGGTATATTGAATGTATCGGTATTTTCGATATTCAAGATAATCTCCCCAGACCTGTAAGCCCATTTTAGGGCGGATCAGATTTTTACCGGCCGGTGCATAGTTCCAGACGACCTTCTCGGCTGCGATCCAGTATTCACGAACCTGTCCAGCCTGTGCTGTGCTACAAACGAAATTGGCGCTCGATAAAAGAATAAGTAAAAGTATTTTTTTCATAATAAAACCTGGATGAGTTTAAATAACTGGGTTAAGTTACTGTCCGGTGACGTCGTTTGAACCAGATAATAGTGCCGCTTATTGCCAACAGGATCAACAATATGCCCGCCAGGTCAATCAAAATGATTCCGCCCCGACTGACGATACGACCGCTATGCACATCAAGCAAAACACGCTCCCAGCTAATGCTATGACCCTGGGTAAATATTGCTGCGGATAATTGAGGCGGTAACGTGTTCTTTTTTGACCAGTTAATACCCTTGTCCTCGATCGACTGCCAGGAGACAAGATCTGCGTCGGCCTTAAATAATCCTCGCTCGGTCTTGATGACAATAAACTTATCCTGCTGACCGAGCTGAATAATATCTCCCAGTTTTTCGCCGGGCGCATTGAGCTTCTCAATAATATCGCCATCAATGGTGATCAACCAGATTATTTCCGAGGTTGCCAGTGCATAAAAATGTTTACTGGTGGTCGCGCCGCGCAGGGGATTAATGCTATGGCCAATGACTTTTTGATTAAAATAGATGTCGTCATTCCATTGTGAAATCCAGTGTTCATCGAGTTCGTGTCCGTCTAATGAGTCTGGATGAGTAATGCCATACCAACCCAGAACGGTTGGATTATTTATATAATTTTTATCAATGCCAAGATCGTTAGTATGATTTAGCATGATGCCGGTTATGGACAGATAAATAGCGACAATCGCCACGCTGAGTCCAATGTAACGATGCAGAGATAATAGATTGCGAAGCAACGATGATTTATTACGCGCCATTTTTTTTCATCACCTGCGAGTCTAAATAGAGGGCGACACGAGATAATTTGGTTACCGCATTGACCGATAAGGTGGCACCGGAAATACTGTCGATTGATCTGGATAA
Source organism: Gammaproteobacteria bacterium (assembly GCA_003233255.1). Taxonomy (GTDB): domain Bacteria; phylum Pseudomonadota; class Gammaproteobacteria; order UBA6429; family Thiohalophilaceae; genus SZUA-24. The sequence continues at coordinate 17,910 of QILH01000282.1, forward strand.
CTGATTTTCTTTTTCCAGCGTAAGTGCCTGAAACTGTTTGGTAAAGCCATCGCGCTTGATCTCCCAGCCACGACTTTCACGAAAGATAAGAACCTTTACGCGTTCAATTTCTCCGTTGTTAATAATAAAACCTACGGTGATGGGTTTTTCTTTACCGATTTCCTCCAGGATCCAGACGCTGCGTTTTTCCTGCAACCAGTAACGCGTACGCAAACTCGATGGTTTATGACTTAGTATCGACTTGATGGTTTTACCGACTTCACCGGTAAACCAGATAAATTGCGCCTTTGGAATCTTGTTATTAAAAATTTCAGCCAAAAAGGCATCGGGCTGTTGATAAACACCCCGTGCCTGACTGGTTAGCGAAATAATCGAAAAGAAAATTAGTAAATAAAGTCGTGGCATAGAAAATTATTTTTCATTGTCGAGAGATGAATTAGAACTGATAACCTACGCCAAGATTATAGCCATCAAACTCAGTTGTGCCTGCCGGAGTATCCTGGTTTTGATAATCAAATTTTAGAACGACATGTTCGTGCGGCCAATAGTTAAAGCCGGCGTTGATCATATTTGTTTCCGAATCGGTGGCATCGGAGACGCGGTTATCCCATACGCTATAGCGAGCGAAGATTCCCCATTGCTGATTGATACGATAACTGGGTTCGGCATACCAGCCACGCTGTTTATCTGCGCCCACGCTTGCAGGACCCGAGCCATCCAGATCCCAATTGGCATATAAGGCACGAAGTGCAAACGGACCGGTCTGCCAGACACTATGCGCTTCGATCATGGTTGCTGAACCCGCGGTCGAATCGAGTCCCTGGGTAATGTCGGTCTGATACTGTAAGGTGGTGGCTAACTCAAGACCATTTATACCTGTCCATTTCAGGCGTACGGTGTAGGCTAAATCATTGGCGATGGCGTTTGAAACCTGTTGACGGCCGCTTCGAACTGCGTAATCGGTCGTGTTTACGTTTAAACCGGAATGTATGGCCACATCGAATGAGACGGCATTATCAAAGCGCTGATTATAGGATACCCCGGCTTCCCTCCAGGTGGTGGGAATGATTTTATTCTCAACGGAATTTCGCTCAACACCATAAAAGGTTGTTGGCTCATGAGTTTCATTGATGATTCCTACCGGAATCAGAAATAAACCGGCACGGGTAGTTTGAGTATCCGATAAATCAAATTCTATGAACGCTTGCTCCAATTCGATAGCGCCACTATTTGAACCATCGGCGGTGTCTTCTACCAGGGTATGCTCTAATTCAAGTTCTGAAAAGAAACGGATGCGTTCATTAAAATCGTGCTGGAACATCAGCACAAAACGGTGAACATCCACCTGGTTTTTATTTGTACCACCTGGATTCTTGTCATTCAGATTGTTGTAATGTAATTCACCATAGCCGCCTATAGCGGATGAATGCTTTTGCTTCGAGTCCGTGAGAGCGGTGTTTTGTTCTAGCAAACTTGTGACGGCATCCAGACGTTCAGTGATTTGATCGTTCTGTTTTTTGAGCTGCTCGATTTCAGCCTGTAATTGTTGATTGGTCGTCTCAGCGGCTAATGAAACCCCCGCGCCATTAAGTGACAAAATGGCGAGGCTGACAATAGCGCTCATGGTTCGATAAAAAGACACGGGTTGCTCCTAATTAAGTAAACACTTAAATACTAATTAAATGGAGCGCAACTATAGTGGAATATAAATCTAAATGCAAATCATTCACATTATCAGAAAATATTTCGATCATTTAAGTTATTGATTCTAAAGAATAACAAGGTAAGTAAGGGGTTACTTACAGGATAGATTAAGGGCGCAATACGGCCAGGAAGACGATGGCAAATAAAATAAGTACGGGAAATTCGTTAAACCAGCGGTAGAATACGTGGCCGCGGGTGTTTTTATCGCGTTTAAAATCGGTCAGCAATTTGCCACAGTAGACATGATAGACAATCAGCACGGCAATTAATCCCAGTTTAATGTTGAGCCAGATCTGGCCGCTGAAATCGCCGATGGCCATCATGGCGATTCCGAATATCAGCGTCAATATCAAACCGGGCGTCATGATGCCGTAAAACAGTTTGCGCTCCATAATCTTGAACCGATCCAGGCTAGTCTGGTCGATGGCCATCGCGTGGTAGACAAATAATCGTGGCAGATAAAACAGGCCGGCAAACCAGGTCACCATAAAAATGATGTGTAAGGCTTTAAGCCAGAGCACGATGTTATGACGCTCTTTTTAGCGAATTGAGCATGCTAATAATCTGTGCATGCAACAGCGTCATATCCATTTCGCCGATTTTTTGTTTAACGATCTGGCCTTTTGGATTAATCAGGAAAGTGGTCGGGGTCAGACTAATACCACCAAAGGCGGTTGATAATTCT
>QILH01000177.1 GCA_003233255.1 Gammaproteobacteria bacterium
ACTTTTTATCCGCTTAATATTATTGTGTCTATATGTAAAAATATCTGCAAGAACAAGCATTTGTCGTTCGCAGATGATTATTTTATATATATACTTATTAGATCTGTGTTGCATAAAAAGGGAGGGAGTGGTGGACAATAAACCACTTAAAATTGCAAAAGCGCTACGCCAGGTTAACATGTGGGTTCACCCTGAAGGACTGGTCACCGGTTCTATATTTGTCACTATCGGAGAAGATGATGACAGTCGGGAAGATCCTTCGTATGTCCTAAACGACGCTTCCCCTTTTTTGGTGCTGCAACGTGAACAGCCCAATGAACTTCGTTTTTATAATCGCGCCTCGATTGTTCGGGTTGAATATGAAGGCAGCAAACCCAGCAACTCGAAATACACCACCCTGCCCTGTATCGCTCATCTTATGGACGGTTCAGTCATTGATGGCAATATCATTGAGATATTACCCAATGATCATTCACGTTTGTATGACTATCTTAATCAGGGCCATGATCGATTTGTAAGACTGCACACGGCCGACGATCAAATATGCATGATAAACAAATCCTACATCATACAAGTGACCAGCGACTTGAATAGCCCACGAGTTTAAATTAAAAATATAACCATGAGCCTGCTAGACGGTTTCAAAATAAACAAAGCAATCGATGCCATTCTGGATTCTGAGAACCCCAGAGATCCAGAATTCATCGCGGCTCATTCTAAAATAAAGCATATCGGTCGCGCTGCTGTACCGAAACTGATTGACGCCTTGCTGGATTCACCCGGAAATCAAACAATAGAAAGTTTATTGGCTAAATTGTTAGACAATAAATCACTAACCGATTTTGTTGATGCCTTAACCGAACCCGATCGTCAGCTGGTCTCCAGTATCGCTAAAATTCTTGCGACAAGTACAAGCTATGATCCGAACAGTCTATTAAAACATCTTGACGACTCAGAAGTTCCTAAGAAACTTCTATTACAAATTCTAACACTTAAAAAAACACAGCTGAATGTTCGTAAGATAACGTCACTTCTGGATACTCACGACAAAAACAAACGAAACCTTGCCTTTCACCTGTTACATGCCGTAGCTACACCCGATGTTATACCGTTCATGCTTAAATATGCCGATGACCCTGATGTTTCTGTACGAATCCAGGCCATTAAGATTTTGTCGCAATTCAAAAATGAATCCGTTCGCAGCACACTTATTCGATCACTAACCGACTCGAATAAACTCGTTCGCCAACATGCACTTGATGGTATCTGCCAGCTACAGCTGGAAGTCTCAGCAGCGCATTTATGTCCATTACTACGTGACAGCGATATGCAGGTACAAAATAAGGCCATTGCAGCGCTTGCGAAAATACAGGATCCCAATACTATCGGCTACCTGATCGAAATTCTGAATGATGATTCCGAATATGTTCGTCGTGCCGCCGTAGAAGTCTTAAACGAAGTCGCTGACCCTCGAGCCATTAAAAATTTACTCGGCGCCATGCGCGATGCGGATTGGTGGGTGCGCGTACGCGCAGCAGATGCGCTGGGTTCAATCGGTGGGCCACGGGTTGTAGACGCTGTTATTTCTTTATTAAGTGATAAAGACGAATTTTTACGTCGCACCGCCATTGAGATTTTAAATTCTGTCAAAGATGAACGTGCCTATTTCTACCTTGTACAGGCTCTGGATGACGACGATTGGTGGGTGCGCGAACGCGCGATTGATGCACTAACCGAAATGGGTGACCAGCGCGCCGTACCTGAGCTGTTTAAGGCCATTGATAAATACGCAGAATCTGCACATATTATTGTTAAATCCATTATAAAAATTTCTGGTCAGGACAGTATTCCAAAATTAATGGAAAAAGCAAACCAGGCCACCGGCGATATCCGAAAAGAAATGCTTTTAGCTATTAGTGAGTTCGCTAAAACTGAAAATATGGATCAAAATACCTCGATTGAAGATATTGGCACAAAGGTAATGAATCGTTCCGGTTCTACTCTACAAATGGATTCTTCTGGTTCAAGTTCACCAACTCTGGAAAATTCTGAGTTGCCCGCTAACAAATCAGAAGATACCAGCGCTGGAATTTTAGACTTATCCGACAAAAATCAACCCGCAGAAATCGCACATATTCTTGACGCATCTAAAGTAACGCCAGGATACATAATTTCGAATCGGTACAAGGTAATTAAACACATCGGCAAAGGAGCGTTCGGTGTAGTTATTTTAGTCGAAGACATGATGGTAAGCGATCAAATCATTTTAAAATTCTTAAATGCGCATATGTCGTCTGATGAAAATATTATCCAGCGATTTATCCATGAGCTCCGCTATGCTCGAAAAATAACACATGAAAAAATAATCCGTATCTACGATTTTATCACGTTCGGAAATACCTACGCGATTTCTATGGAATACTTCGAAAGCCATTCGCTCGCATTTGAAATGAAAACCAATAAAAATCCATCGGTCATACGAACTATTAAAACATTTAAACAAATTTGTCAGGGCGTTGGCTTCGCCCACCAACAAGATGTTGTGCATCGTGATTTAAAACCGGCAAATATCCTGGTTAACAATGATGATGAAGTTAAAATTGTGGATTTCGGTCTGGCCGCGGCGGCAAGTTCGGCTGACTCACGAATCACAAAAACAGGCATTCTGGTCGGAACTCCCACGTACATGGCCCCTGAACAGGTTAGGGCTCGCACCATTGACCAGCGCACGGATATATACAGCCTGGGCATACTTTTATACGAAATATTCGTCGGCAGAGCGCCCTACAAGGGCGAAGACCATCTGGCAACCCTGTTTCAACATGTTGAAGGTAAAGCAGTTCCTGCAAGTAAAGCCAATCCTAAAATATCGGATGAACTTAGTGATATAATAATGAAAACCATGTCATTAAATCCAGATGAACGATACCAGACCGCAGAGGAATTGTCTGCGGCATTTGATGGAATTTTACAAAATGAGCCTGATTAAATGAGCGCTAGAATAAATGCATTTTTAAAACTTGGACGCCAACAAGGTGGGTCCGACATACACTTCGCCGTTGGTTCTCCTCCCCTGGTTCGCTTGCACGGCGACCTGGCACCAATCAAATATCGCGACCTGACCGATACCGAAATATCTGATTTACTACGAGAAATCCTCAATCCGGTACAAAATGAACAGTTTGATGATGGCAATGATCTGGATTTTTCTTATGAGGATGACGAAGTAGGTCGTTTCCGGGTCAATATGTTTCATAAGGTAACGGGAATTGGTGCCTCATTCAGAGCCATTGCCCCGAAAATACCAACATTCGAAGATCTTGGCTTGCCGCCCATAATAGAAAAATTCTTACATGCAACTCAAGGCCTGATTCTGGTGACGGGTGCCACAGGCACGGGTAAGTCCACTACCCTGGCAGCTATGATCGACTGGTTAAATCAAAATCGACGATTTAATATTATCACTCTGGAAGATCCAATCGAATACGTTCACAAAAGCAAACAATCATTAGTCATTCAACGTTCTGTCGGCATGCATGTTGTCAGTTTCATTGAAGGACTACGTTCTGCCCTACGTGAAGATCCTGATATTATACTAGTTGGTGAACTACGAGACACAGACACTATTTCAATGGCCATGACGGCTGCTGAAACAGGCCATTTAGTGCTAGGAACTTTACACACAACAAGCGCCGTCAAAAGTCTGGATCGAGTTATTGATGCCATGCCCACAGAACAAAAAACATTAACCAAATCTTTTTTATCCCAACATTTAAATGCGGTAATAAGTCAGAAGCTTATTCGCTCGGCAGATGGTCGACATCGTAAAGCCATACTGGAGATCATGATCAATAATCCAGCGATTGCAAACTTGATTGTGACGAATAAGCTGTTCCAGATTCCATCTATCATACAAACCAGTCGTGATTCTGGTATGCAGTTATTAGACCACGCCCTGCTTGAGGCTGTAAAAAATAAAGAAGTCGACCCTGATGATGCCTATTTACATGCCGCGGATAAAAAATTATTCCAGCGCTTTGTAGCTAACCCTGATCTATTGCCTCAAGTCAACCTGTCGATCTCCTGATTATGCAACGCATACACACTTTTCTGGATCTTGTTTTAGCCCAAAATGGCTCAGATCTCCACCTGGTTGCTGGCAACCCACCGCGTATACGAATGCATGGCGTTGCTTATGCTGTAAAATATCGAGAGCTTTCTGCCGACGATGTTTATAATCTTGTTTATGAGCTTATCCCTGAGCAATGTCTTGCGGAATTCAAAGAAAAAGGAAATACCGACTTTTCATATAATTTTAATGAAACTGCTCGTTTTCGTGTCAATGTATTTCAACATCTTGGTGGCCTTGGAGCTGTTTTCAGAACCATCCCAACAAAAATTGTCACCTTAAATGAACTTGGTCTGCCACCGGTATTAAAAAATTTAACTCGCCATCGAAAAGGCCTGATTTTAGTCACCGGGCCTACGGGCTCAGGTAAATCTACAACACTCTCGGCCATGGTAGATTTTATTAACACCGAGCGTTATGGTCATATAGTTACTATTGAAGACCCGGTCGAATTTGTACATAAAACCAAAAGATGCCTGTTTAGCCAACGTGAAATAGGAACACATACCCCCTCTTTTGCAAAAGCCTTGCTCTCTGCCTTACGTGAAGATCCAGACGTAATACTAGTGGGAGAAATGCGTGATCAGGAGACCATACATCTTGCCCTGACTGCCGCTGAAATGGGTATTCTGGTATTAGCGACACTGCATACGAATGGTGCCGCCGCGTCAGTAGATCGTATTATTAATGCCTTCCCTGCTGGTGAAGAACCCTATGTTCGAACCATGTTATCCACATCGCTTGTTGGGGTTATCTCGCAACAACTTGTGCGTAAAATCGATAAAAAAGGCCGCGTACCCGCATTAGAAATATTAATTAATAATGCCGCCGTTTCAAATCTGATTCGCGAGGGCAAAACGGATCAAATCGAAAATGTCATTCAAAGTGGCGGTATGGTAGGAATGCAACGAATGGATACCGCATTAATGCGTCTGATAGATGCAAACCTTATCTCACCTGAGGAAGCTTACTTTAAATCACGCGTCAAAGCCGACTTTGAACCGTTACTGGACGGCAAAGAAATCTCAGAAAATGATTCCGCTACAGATTCCTCTGAATCCGTTAGCATTAACTAATTACGGTATACACAGGAACTAAAAAATGGCTAAACTTATTATGACTCTCGATGGTGCAATCATTCGTGAATTCATGGTTGATAAGGATAGTATAAGTGTCGGAAGAAAACATGGAAATGATGGAAATGACATTCAGCTCAACGATTTGACGGTGAGCGGACGTCACGCTCTCATCACCGTATCAAATGAAAAAATATTTGTTGATGATCTTGGAAGCACCAATGGCACCTTACTAAACGGTGGTCGCGTTTCCAAATCAGTCTTACAACACCGTGATGTGGTTCAAATTGGTAATTATCAGTTCACCTATTTTGAGAACGAGGACGAAGATTACGAACCGACTATGTTTTTACGTGCTGAAATAGAGGATACACAAATATTACAGGCAAACCCGCCTAAATCAACTGACGCAAAAGGTGAGCCTCTCGCTGCAGTAAAAATATTAAATGGCCCATTAAAAACCAAGGTGCTCGAATTAAGAAAACCATTCAATACATTAGGTTTCAATGGAATTAAAATGGCTATGATTGCTCGTACTGCCGATGGCTATTCTATTTCATCGATTAAAAATACTAAATTACGTCGCTCCAACGATATCCCCAGCGTGAATGGTACTCAAATAGAATCGGATACGCATGCACTAAAGGACCATGATATTATTGAGCTGGTTGGTACACAAATGGAATTTTTCTATATCCATTAGATTTTGACTTCATTTCTTCGCTTGCGGACAAATATATCTGAACCGGCCATAAAAATAGCTGGAATTACTATCAAGGTGATTAGCGTTGCAAATATCAGTCCCCAGGATAATGCCAACGCCATAGAAGAAACAAATGGATCTAACCCGCCCCATCCATATGCTGTGGGTAATAGACCAACAATAGTCGTTATAGCCGTTAATAAAACGGCACGCAACCTCCTTCGACATGAATAAATAATAGCCTGCCTTCGTTCCATTCCCTCTTTTATGCTTCTTTGAATAAAGACCAGCAATATCAGCGAACTATTCACTACTACTCCAGTTAAGGCAACTATTCCTAGAGTAGACATAAACGATAATGGCATCGGTTTCCAGAATAAATCATGTAAATAAAAACTGATAATAACGCCGATAGCGCCAAAGGGAATCGCCAACATAACGGCAAGCGGATAACCAAGATTATTGAACTGAACTGCAAGAATAAAAAACACCGCAAGCAGCGCAAACGAAAAGGCAAGCACTAAATCATAAAATGATTCCTGGTTTTTTTCATTCTCACCACCATAATTGATCGTAACATGTTCATTATTGGCCGAGGATAGCCAATCTGATTGGTTCGCTTCGACCATTGAGTTCAACTCATTACTGGTAATTATTCTCGAATCAATATTGGCCAATACGTTAATCACACGTTGATTATCTTTATGTCGTATATTTGTAAAGCCTTTATGTTCATAGAATTTTGCAACTTTATTCAGGGTTATCATACCACCACGTGAATTCGGAATTTGTAATTCCTGAAGTTGTCGCAGTTGTTGTTGATAGGTTGTTTCTGGAAACCGAATAGTAATATCGACTTCATCGGTTCCCCAGCGAGTAGTGGCAACGCGGAGTCCATCAACCGCAGCACGTATATGACTGCCCGCCGTAGCCAAATCAATACCAGCATAGGCCGCCATAGTGCGATCAAAAATGATACGTATTTCCGAATCCCCTGGCAGCATATCGCTTTCGATTGTCGTAACACCGTTAATATTTTTCAGGTATGTCATAAGATTCGACGCAACTTGTTCTCCAATTTCATAATTTTCACCGATGATCTCTACCTGAAGCGCGCGGCCTACTGGTGGCCCGGGTTGTATTTCCTGAAATGCGAATTTAAGATCCGAATACTCTGCAGCTAGTTTTTTCTTTAACAAAAACATATCATCAATAGCATCGTGCTCAGGTCTTAGCGTATAAGGTATGTAGACAACCCTTATCTGTCCAAATCGGCTACCAATTTGTATCATCGGATCCCCTGAATCAACGGCCGTTTTTCCTGATGTAATTAAGGTTGCATCAATATATTTTACCTCGATAGAAGCACGAATAGATTCATCAATTTTTATTAAACGTTTGCGCATGTCTTCCAGGCTTGTCCCGGGGCTTGCTGTGACACGTACGATATATTGCTCGATACCGACCGAAGGAAATAATTGAAAACGCATTACAGATTTCGCCATAATCAAGGTACCCAACAATATAACAATCGACAGCAGAACCATCCACCAATGATAGTTAAGCGTGAATTCCAGTACTGAAGCGTATTTATCTTCAAGCCACTTTAACCATCGCCGCTCAGCTACGTTTTTCTTCGCATTGGTTAAATGAACCACATGATTGGGTAAAATTAAAAACGACTCAAGCCATGAAAGTATGAGCAATAATATAACGACAATGGGTATTGCAACGATAAACTTTCCTATAATCCCCGACAGAAAAAGCAATGGTACAAAAGCGACTACCGTCGTTAATATTGTCGTTGTCACTGGGCCCATCAATTCTTTGGCGCCCACCACTGCTGCCTGAGTGGGCGGCATACCCTGTTCCATATGAAAAGTAATATTTTCGCCTAATATAATCGCATCATCCACTAACATACCTAAAACCATGATGAAGGCCATCATCGAAATTAAGTTTAAGGTTACGCCCATCATGTGAAGCACAAAGAGCCCGGTTAAAAAAACCAGAGGAATACCCAGTGTGGTAGAAACAGCAACTGAGGGACGTAGAAATATAATCAGGGTAAACAGTACTAAAAAAGCCCCAACCATTCCATTATTGGTTAATACACCGAGTCGTAAACGAGCAAATTTTGAAAAATCATCAAATGTATCGACAACAAGTTGTTCTCCATATTTGTCAGGCACAGTAGCAAGATAAGCCTTAATCTCATCTACCGTATCAATAATGTCTGCATCTTCTTGCTTCATGACAACCATGTGTATTGCTGGCTCGCCACTTACATCCTGATAAAACTCCGCCTTAACCAGCGTCTGTTTTACATCTGCTACATCTTTTAGCCTTAGATTCCTTCCTATTTGATTAGAACGCAATACCAGGTTTGCTACGTCATCCGCATTTTTATACTCACCAACTATACGAACTGTTTTCTGACCTTGCTCAGTATCGATGCCGCCACCTGAGACATTCACATTCCATCTTTTCAAAACATTAGAAATATCACCGATCGTAATACGGTGCTTTTTTAACATCTCGGGCTTAACCGTTACCCTTATTTCTTCTTTCCGATCACCTTGTATTTGAACTCGTCCAACCCCATTAATCCGAAGCAAATCATCTTCTATCTTGCTGCTTATCTGTTTCATTTTAACTTCGTCATACGGCGCTGAAAAAGCAAGTTGTATAACAGGAAAAACACGGGCATCAATTTCTAACACATAGGGTTTATTTGGGAGATCCGATGGTAATCGTGCCCGATCAATAGCAAGTTGAACCTCATTAGTAATCTGGTCACGATTAGAAGCATCATGATCCAGTTCAAGAGTTATTCGTGCTGAACCTGGAAATGAAACCGATGTTATTTTATCGATACCATTTAATACTTTTAATTCTTGTTCTATCGGTATAACAATTAATCGTTCTATCTCTTGCGGGGAAGCCCCAGGCTGGGCAACACTTATTTGAACTAAATCAAGATTGACATTTGGAAAGGCTTCGCGATTCATTTTAATAATCGCGAACACACCAAGCGAAAAAATAAACACAGAAATCAAAGAGACAACCAGTCCTTTTTCCACCATAAATCGTATAATCGCCGTCATGATCTCATTCTTCTTTTTTCTCGCGTGATAACAAGATTTTACTGTCCCAGAGCTCTCCCAGCATCAAATCCAGATCGGAATACAATCTGGACAGCTCAATTTTTCTTGTTTTATAAAGCAAGCTACTTATAAATAGTGAGTTTTCATTGTCAATTAATTCATTAGTATTAGAGCGCCCGGTTTTATATCGCTCAAAGGCTTCAATTAATTTCTCTTTTTCAACTTCCTGACGTTTTTTAATACTGTTAATCGACGTCTCACTACGTTGGATTTGCTCCATTAAACTGTCAACAGTATAATCTATTTCCGTCTTGATTCGTTCAATTTCCTCTTCCGCCAACTCTTTTTGTAATACTTTTTGATAAAGTCCAGCATTGAATCCACGCTGATCGAATGAAAAACGATATTCTAATCTTGCCCCACCAGCCCATTCGTTATCAGAAACACTCCCAATTACGGTGTCACCAGAAGTGTTTCGCGCACCAACTGATAGAACAAGATCCAGCTGATCCCGTTTAGCATCATTTGCTAGCATGATTTCTGATTCTGCCTGTTTTAATCGAGCATATTGAAACTGTAATTCAGGCGAAACCTGATACACTCGATCTAGAATATCTTTTCTGATTAGTTTTTTCTTAACTAATTTAATATCAGGAAATAATTCAACATTCGATTTCAGCCCTATTAGCCGATTAAGTTCAGACCGCTGCCTGCTCCAGATCACCAAAAGATTATCTCGTTCAGCAATGCGCTCCAAATAAAGTGCATTTGCATCCAGAAAATCTTTTTTCTCGACCAGACCAAGTGATTTGTTTTTTTCGACATAACGAAGCAATCTTAATGATCTCTTAATCGATGCATTAGCATCTTCAATTCTCACAAGCGTAGAGGCTGCATCATAAAAGAGATTCGCAGTTTGGCTGATTAAAGCATCTGTCTGGTTTATTTTCTCGGCCAGGGTGCGTTCTAAACTCGCCTTTGCCAATTCTAGCCCTTCACTGTAATTAGGGTTATCTTCACCTTGAGCTAGTGGTATACGATAATTTAAATCCAGGCTTGATCGCCTGGCGGGATTTAATAATGAGGGTATTATTGATGTATCGCTTTTTTCGTACGAATAATTGCCAGATACTCCAAAAGTCGAACCGGATTTATTCAAACTTGAAATATTGACATTAGCATCAAATCGTTCATTCGGTATATTAAACGCAGATATGTCACGAGAAATTCCTGACTGAGCATTCAAAACCCAGCCTAACTGGCTCTCAATTTTCGAGAATTCCTGACGTGCTTGTTCAACTTCCAGGCGAGCAACCTTTATGCTGGGATATTGTTTTAATATCTTATTAACCACATCATCCAGACTCAAGGTAATTTTCTGTCTGGCGTTCGTTTGTGATATAAGCATCCCCATCACAAGGAAAACTAAAAATATTTTGTTAAATAAAATGTTATGCATTATTTTCACTTATCCCATCGAAAAATACCTCAAGGTGCGACTTAATATAATTATCCGTGTCATATTTTTCGACATCAAATGGGGCTAAAGATTTTTCCCAGATGACAGCAAACATCATTGGCGCTATTAATAATCGAGTCGTTACGATGGGATCTGACGGTTTAAACTCGCCCTGCTCGATACCGGTTGAAATACTCCTTTTAATAATATTTCTTGCTCGACTTACCACTTTTTCGACATAAAATTCGGCCAATTCCGGAAAATTAGCCGCTTCTGATATTATCAGTTTTGGAATACCCGCCAATTTAGTTTTACCAATAACATTCCACCAGTTTAGAATTAACAAGGATAACAACTCACGTTGACTGCCACTAAACTCAGCCGCCTTTTGCTCTGCTTTTTCTATTTCGGGAATAATAATTTGCTGAACAACCGCCTGGAACAGGTCTTGTTTGCTGTCAAAATACAGGTAGACCGTTCCTTTCGAGACCCCCGCCAGTTTAGCGACCTCTTCTAAGCGAGTCGCACTAAAGCCATTAGCGACAAATAACTCTAATGCCGCCTCAATAATTTCACCTGGGCGCGAAGCCTTGCGCCTCTGCCACCGGCTATTGTCTGTAGATTGCATATTCATACATTCATTAGTAACTGACTGGTCAGTTATTAATATACTAATTTCAATGGGATTGCAACTAATTTACCTGAACGCGGGATAAGAGATAACCGAAACGGTTATCCTGAAAGCGGCTTCTGCATCCTGATGAGATGTTGAAGTTATAAACGAAAACGGGAGCCTTCGTAATCACTCCACATGTTTAGCACTGCTGGAACCACTGCGCGTTTTGAACAGCATTCCCTCCGCTTCGCTACGGTTAGGATGACCGCATAAATATTGGATGAAGGAATCTTCCTGATTACTCTCTTAAACCGAGTTCAGGTTAATTTAAATAATTACATTATCAAGCAGCAAGTGTCCAGTGAAATGCAGCATGAACTCTGTTTCCAGTATCACTAAAATGTAACGACTCACAAATCATATTAACCATAAAGATGCCTCGTCCATGTTTACTGTTTGATAGCTGAAGATGATCCTGGATAGTTCGGCTATCAAATCCTTTTCCACTATCTTCAATAATTACTTCAAGCACGCCCCCATCTGCTGTGCCCGTATGTTCTACAACTAGTTTTATGTTGCCTTTCTGAAGTTTTCCCAGGCGAGATTGTCTTTCATTCATATATACAGAAAACCCTTTTGCAGCCTGCTTGAACCCAGAATCCAGTTCTAATAGGCCATGATCGAGCGCATTAACAAATAATTCACGAATAATAATAAAGATGCTTTGTTTATATTTGTTTAATTTTTGCATTTCCATAATAGTTTGTATTACATTAGGAATGGGATCAAGTACTTTTAAAATATTCACACCAAAATCATACTCTATTTTCCAGCTTGAATCTAATAAGGGTTGGATATCAACACTGTCCGTTCTTGCTGCAATAGGTTTATCAATTCCAGTAAAATCAATTTCAAATATCGACACGTCGTCCAATTGGTTCTCCCCTCCCGCAAACTTCACCAAATTTAATTGTAACGAATCTATAAGCCATTCACTTCTGCAATTATTCAAATAATTGACAACTCGATCAATACCGTATAATTCCTTATCTTTGTTTCGTGTTTCGATTACACCATCGGTGAACAATAACAAACGATCGCCGCTATTAACATGATATCGCTCTACGGTGTCTGACAGATTGATTACATTGGAAATTCCCAGCGGATAATTGTTTGAAGAAAATCTTTCCGTTACTCTCTTGCTATTATTGTTGTAAACGAGCACGTCTGGCAAACCTGCATTCCATATCGATAGTTTCTCTGATTTTTTATCAAACGCAATAAAACACAGCGCCAAAAACAATCCCCGGGGCAATATTCTTAGCATTTTAGTGTTCATTTCCTGTAATATTTCAGCTACATCAAAACCTTTTGCCGTCATCTCATAAAAAATATCCGCTGCAGGAATAGCGCCGATTGCAGCCGAAATGCCATGCCCGGTAAAATCACCCAACATAATATGCAACTCTCCACTAGGTCGGTAGGCCGCTAATAATATATCCCCATTAAAGACAGATACGGGTGACAAGGAATATTTTACTGCGGGTGACATCAATACATCACTGTGCATAACTTTTTCAAATACCTTGTTCGCGACGTCATAATTTTGTTTTAGCTGCGCATTATGGTACTCAAGTTCTTGTCGCTGTAAATTATTGTCCTGGTATAGCGATGAAAGCGAAATAAACGTGTTTATTTTTGAGGCGAGAACCGTTTTATCAAAAGGCTTGCTGACTATATCAATACCGCCGCTTTCATAGCACCGAACCTTGGAATCTATTGTCTCAAGTGACGTCAAAAATAATATAGGAACAAATTCATCTTTCGCCAACTGGCCGATTCTATTAGAAACCTCGTAGCCATCCATACCCTCCATCAATATATCCACGATCACCATGTCCGGTTTTTCTTTAGCGAAAATATCCAAAGCAGATAACCCATTTGTCGCGATTAATACCTGATACCCTTCACTTTTCACTATTTCGGCAGCAATATTCAAATCCACAACATTATCATCGATAACCAGGATTTTCTGACGACTCACAGCATCGTCATTAAGAGTATTAGTTTTATTAAGCTTCATTATTACGGAATATTAAAAATCCGTCCAAACTGAAGCATTAAAAATGATTTTTTAATGGCCTCGTTAGCGTTGTCAATAAGTATATCGGCTGCATCACCTCCGACGTAATCACGAAAAACCAGCAACATGCCAAATGCCGCACTGTCCATATATTCTGTGCCTCTTAAATCCAGAACGTATTTTTTAAAAGTCTGACCTTCACCTTCATAAGCCTCTCGAAATTCACTTTGGATTGATAAATCAAACACCTCACCGATCTTGATCGTCATCATGCTTTCATCTGTTGATATTTGTTTTTGCAATCCCATGTCATTACCTCTTAATTAATAGCCGTCAAAATAAATCAACATCGCCTTCGCCCATTGAACCTTGTTGTACCGGTTTGTGCACCTCGGCAGACAGCTCTTCTACCACGCTGGATAGTTTATCTTTTAGATCAATCATTGACTTATCTTCTGACTCTAGAGACGATTCAACAATATCTGAAATATCTTTCAGTCGTACAGCCACAACCTCCATCGCCGTTTTGATATGCCCGACAAGTTGCCCCGCTATATCTTCAAACTGTAAGGATCGGATCGCTTTTGCAACCGATGCGTTTATTTGATCTGATAGAATAGAAACTGAACTCATATTCGCTTCAACCAGCTCGTCCATCTTTTTTACAGAGGACAGCAGCGAGTCAACTTTTGTTTTTGATGACAAATGCACATTCATATCTTTTGCCGCCATGTCATGAATAATTACCCGCGCATCTGTAATCGTATCCCGTGCAGAATAGACCTGCGATCGAATGTTATCATTCAATTCACGCGAACGAATGGATAAGTTACGTACCTCGTCGGCCACCACAGAGAACCCCCTTCCTGCTTCACCTGCCCGTGCAGCTTCTATAGCGGCATTTAATGCCAGCAAATTTGTTTGATCCGCTATCGCCTTAATATCTTCTAGTAAGTCAAATATCCCATCCATTTTTTTAACCATGTCATCCATTTTATGCACGATCAAAATACCCTGCTTGCTTACATCAACAATAATATTGATAAAAAATTCCATGGTTTCGGATATGGTTTTACAAAACTCGGCAATATTGAGTCCGGACTGTTCATCTGAATCTGGGTCAGAAGAGGACTCTACGGTGGATAACACAACCTGTTTTTGTTTTAAACTCAATTCATTAAGCTCTTTAAAACTTAATGATAAAGTGCCAACTGCATCAGACAATACAGAATCAAGCTGCCCTAAATTTGAGGTATTGCGGGTTAGATTTGTGCTTAATGCACTGCAAAATAACGAAAATATATGTTCAATCGATGGTGGATCAATTTCATTTGGCGAAAATATTTCCTGTTGCGTCACCATTGGCCGTTGCCTGGCACTGTAAAGCAAACCGGCCCAGGCTAGTATCGGAATAACAAACAAGATGAGTGTAATAAATTTGGATTCAGCGTTTGAAATCAGGATGCTTCCGCAAACAATCGTCAAAACAACCACCAGCCCGTACCAGAAGGCATTATTTTTACTAGCGTGTTGTTTTAGTTCCATGAAATCGCGCTTCCTGACATTCAGGTTTGGGTATCGGCGCAGAAATTCAACTCTTAAATATTTATGTTTATCATATTTAGAAAAATGTTTTCCATTTTTAGGAAGTTGTTTTGGGGACCAAAATAAAAGAATGGGGATAGTTAAAGGGTATATTTGGTCGACAATCAGGATTGCCCTGATCTGTTTAAGCTGATCAGGGCAAACATGTAAAACTACTACAAATTACAGGTGTTAACTGGCTTCTCGTGAAGCTCGTTTGCGCTCATGTTCCTTCAGGAATTTCTTACGAATACGGATGCTGTTCGGCGTCACTTCAACCAGCTCGTCATCATCAATGAATTCCAGCGCCTGTTCCAGGGTTAATTTTATCGGAGGAGTGAGAACAATGTTTTCATCGGTACCTGCCGCTCGTATGTTGGTAAGCTGTTTCGCTTTTAGCGGATTAACCACTAAATCATTATCCCGCGAATGGATGCCCACGATCATACCTTCATAGATTTCGGTACCCGGCCCAAGGATTAAACGTCCTCGTTCCTGTAAATTAAACAATGCAAAACCCAGTGATTTTCCAGTACCGTTCGATATCATGACACCGTTGTTACGCTGCCCGTAATAGCCTTTTTTAATCGGGCCATATCGGTCAAAAATAGTATAAATTAAGCACGTAAAAATTCGGTTCGAAAACCAATCAGACCGCGCGCCGGCATAATGTAATCGACCTTAACTCGTCCTTTGCCATCCGGCTCGATGTTCTGCAGGTCACCACCACGCTGACTTAATTTCTCAATTATCGTCCCCTGATGCTCCGTTTCAACATCAACCGTAACCTGTTCGTAGGGTTCGCATAACTCGCCGTCTATTTCTTTGATAATAACTTCAGGACGGGAAACGCCCAGTTCGTAGCCTTCACGGCGCATGTTTTCAATCAGAATAGAGAGATGTAACTCGCCACGACCTGATACTTTTAGCTTGTCTGGATCTTCCGTATCCTCCACTCGCAGGGCAACGTTATGAATTAATTCACGTTCAAGTCGCTCGCGAACCTGTCTGGAGGTAACAAATTTACCGTCTTTACCCGCAAATGGAGAGGTATTTACCTGAAAGGTCATGGAGATGGTCGGTTCATCCACCGTTAAGGGCGGTAACATCTCAATGTGAGATGGATCACATAAGGTATCGGAAATGTTTAATGGATCAATACCGGTGAAAGCAACAATATCACCAGCTTGAGCATCGGCTACATCAATCCGTTCAAGACCCGAAAAGCCCGACAATTGTAAAACCCGTCCATTTCGAGTTTTCCCATCACGATCCATAATCGCAACCGGCGAATTCGCCTTGATCCTGCCACGGTTGATTCGACCGACCCCAATAACACCAACATAGCTATTATAATCCAGTGCCGTTACCTGCATCTGAAACGAACCATCAACATCAACGTCTGGCGCACTGACCTGTGAAATAATGGTTTCAAATAATGGCGTCATATCACCTTCATGCACGTCCGAATCCAGTCCTGCATAGCCACCTAAGGCTGAGGCATACACCACAGGAAAATCAAGCTGTTCATCGGTTGCGCCGAGACGATCAAAGAGATCAAAGGTTTGATCAACGACCCAGTCAGCACGAGCACTGGGACGGTCTATTTTGTTGACAACGACAATCGGTTTCAGGCCCAGTGCAAAAGCCTTCTGAGTTACAAAACGTGTTTGTGGCATCGGCCCGTCAACGGCATCAACCAGCAGCAAAACTGAATCAACCATCGACAGGACGCGTTCGACTTCACCACCAAAATCAGCATGTCCCGGCGTATCAACGATATTGATATGATAATCCTGCCAGTCCAGAGCCGTGTTTTTGGCTAGAATAGTAATACCGCGTTCTTTTTCCAGATCGTTCGAATCCATTACACGCTCAGGCGCATCAGCCCGCTCCCCAAGAGTGCCGGATTGCTGCAAAAGTTGATCAACGAGCGTTGTTTTTCCATGATCAACGTGCGCGATGATGGCGATGTTTCTGAGTTTATCGGTTGTGTGCATCTATTTTGTCCAAATCTATGTCCATAAAAAAACGGGCTCACTATAATATGAACCCGTTTTACAAATTAATTGGGAGCGATGGCCATTAATTAGATTAGGTAATCGCTCTAACTATTTGATATTCATACCTATTAAAATAATAACTTGGATATGAACCGGCGCAAGTCTAGCATATTCTCGACTTGAATAGTCATTTATTTTGTATGTATTTTCGCCACCCACCATATTGGCTAATATCCTCTGCCGTTGAGATTGCATAGCCCTCACAGATAAAACCACTCAGCCAGTTACCATTGTGCAGCTCAACCTTACCGATTCCCAGCGGGGCAGGAATAGCCGCAACAAATGAACCCAGTTCGCTTGCCGATATTGACCAGACCTCGACCTCAATCTCACGTCCATTCTCATCATCGCGCACCAGACCAGGGCGATAAGGCGGTCCCCCGGCAAGCGCGAAAAATCGATAATGTTTAGACGTTGTCGTTTTAGACTTAAGATAGGCCCCCCGCTCGACAAGCTGCCAGTTTAACGGCAGGCCTTCTAAATGAGCACCACAAACGGCCAGAGAGACTCTTTCATCTGATTCAAGAGTTGGGAGCATTGTGTGATCATCAACTACCTCGGAGAATGGAAGGTTTGACGCCCCTACGGCCAGCAAAAAATCCTGCTGAAATTTATTTGCATAGGAAAGCAGTTTACGATCAGACTGGGCTAGATGGCTCAAGGTGATCCCGAAAGGCAAACCATTATCTAATAGACCACAGGGAATCGCTATACCACAACAATCTAACAGGTTCATATAGTTTGTGTAATAACCCAGATTGCTGTTCAACGTGACAGGATCTTTTTCTATCGCATCAATCGTATACGTCGTGCCAACGGTAGGCGTGACCAGAAAATCAATCGCAGACAATACTAAACGAGCCTGTTTACGAAATGCCTGCATTTTGTATTCCGCTTTAAACGCATCACTCGCCGTCTTATCGCGGCCACCACCAATGATGGTGTTGATAACCGGCAACAGGGCTTGTGGGTTGTTATTAATTACGTCTTCAATAGCGGCGTATCGTTCCGCAACCCAGGGTCCTGCATACAGTAAGCGTGCGGCGTCAAGGAAGCAGCTGAAATCAATTTCTTTTTTGGTGCCCCCTGCTTTTTCCAGTTTTTCAATGCTTGCCTGAAAAAGATTTTTTGCGGAAATATTACCAAAAAACTCAAGCTGCTCATCTTTGGGAACCCCAAAAACAAAATTATGTTCCACCTTGCCAAAGTGGCGATGATTATTTTTGAAAACACATTTTCTTGCATACTGATCCTGTTCATCATAACTGGCGGCTATATTGAAAATATCATTCGCGTCGGTTGCGGTTAATGCAAAAATACTTACACAATCCAGGCTGCGACAAGCAGGTACAACGCCTTGCATGCTTAATAGACCCTTTGATGGTTTGAGTCCGACGATATTATTTAAAGCCGCCGGTACTCGACCCGACCCCGCCGTATCCGTACCTAAGGAAAAAGATACCAGACCTAATGATACCGCCACCGCCGACCCCGAACTCGATCCACCTGAAATATAGTCTTTATTGAAGGCATTTCGGCATGGCCCCCATGGCTCGGGCGAACGAACGCCAACCAGGCCTGTAGCAAATTGATCCATATTTGTTTTGCCGATAGGAATGGCGCCTGCGTTAATTAATTCCTGCACGACAAAAGCGGATTCACTCGGGATATACTCGTAATCAGGGCAGCCTGCCGTGGTGGGTATGTCCTGCAAATCAATATTGTCTTTAATTGCGAAAGGAATTCCGTATAAGGGTAAATCAGCATGACTGGATTCTTCTAGTATTTTTAAATACGGTTCTAACTCTGTATTACTTAATCGATAAATCCAGATATTGTGATCCAGATAGCCATCACATCGATTTAATATAGACGTTACCAGAGCACGAGGAGTTATCACATTATTCAAGTAGGCCCTTCGTAAAGTCGATATAGAAATATTCATATTAAATATCTTCCTGTATAACCAGTAATCCCTGACCTGCTCCCACCTGGCTACCCTGGTGACGATTAATATCGTAAACCGTACCGTTATGCGTTGAACTCACCGTGATTTCCATTTTCATAGATTCTAAAATGACCAGAGGTTGCCCAATTTTTATATGATCACCCTTTTTGACTAAGACTTCCCATACGCTACCGGCGACCGTGCTCTGTATTACAATGCCATTGTCTGGCAAAAATTCTTCTTCTAATAACTCAGCCTGTAGATCCTGTTCTGAATCAAAATTAATTTGTCCTGACGCTATCCATTGTTGCAATTCTTCGTTGAAGGCCTTTTCCCTGTTGTCAGTGTATTTTTCAATTGATTCAGCATTCTCAATTAAAAATTCTTTATACTCTGATAAGCTAAAATTAACATCTTCGATTTTTAGCGGATAGCGACCATAAGGAAAGTCTTTTCTAATATCCTGCAATTCATCCGCACCCACTTCATAAAATTTAATTTGATCGAAAAATCGCAGCAACCACGGCTGACTGAATTCTCGAGTACTTTTATAACGGTTCCACATTTGCAGGGTGCGACCTATAAATTGATACCCTCCGGGGCCTTCCATACCATAAACGCACAGATATGACCCGCCAATTCCCACTGAATTTTCGGCCGTCCAGGTGCGTGCCGGGTTGTATTTCGTCGTCACTAAACGATGCCGCGGGTCAATGGGTGTTGCGACAGGTGCACCCAGATAAACATCCCCAAGCCCCATAACCAGATAGCTCGCATCAAAAACAATTTTTTTCACATCATTAATGCTTTTCAGACCATTAATCCGACGTATAAATTCTATATTGTCTGGACACCAGGGCGCATCCTTACGAACCGACTGCATATATTTTTCGATAGCCTGATGACAGACCTCATCATCCCAGCTTAGCGGTAAATGTACGATTCTGGCCGGTACTGACAAGCTGGTTTTATTGTCAATATTTTTTTCCAGCGCAGCTAACATTGTAAGTAATTCATCAAGTGGTAATTGGTGGTTATCGTAGTGAATCTGTAATGAACGAATTCCAGGCGTTATATCTACAATTCCCGCAATATTTTTCGCCTTTAACAACAAATACAACGCATGTACACGAAAACGAAGTTCGATATCAAGCACTAACGAGCCATACTCAATAAGTAAATATTTATCTCCAGCCGGTCGATACACAATTTCAGGCCCACAATTGTCTTCGGCTATCGTCTTAAGTATCGGTGTTTGTTCGATCACTGATTTAAGCGGACAGGGTATAACTGAAATTTCGGAAAACAAAAGATCCGATATCATTTGATTCTGACAAATTTCCTTGCGGGTTGCCGTCTCTAGATCTACCGGAATAAAGCGTAATTTATCACCCGCTTTAAGCTGACCTAACTTCCATAAATCAGCCGCTATAACGGTTACAGGACAGACAAAACCACCGAGAGACGGGCCATCTGGGCCGAGAATCACCGGCATGTCACCCGTAAAATCAACACTGCCAATGGCATATGCATTATCATGTATATTGGATGGATGCATTCCCGCTTCACCACCATCCGTACGCGCCCATTCGGGTTTCGGCCCCACCAGACGAATACCTGTACGACTTGAGTTATAATGAACTTCCCATACCGATTCAAAAAATGTTTCGATATCCTCTACTGTAAAAAAGTCAGGTGCCCCGTGAGGCCCATATATAACATTTAACTCCCATTGGTTATTGATATCGGGGATTAATTTTTCCGGAAAAGAGGTCGACATTACCTGTCGAGCGGATAACGGAATTTTTAATACATCCCCAGTTCGAATCGCACGTCCAGCATGACCGCCAAATTTACCTAATGTAAATGTTGACTTCGAGTACAGGTAATCGGGGCAGACAAAACCGTCTTTTATCGCCAGATATGCACGAGCTCCCGAAGTATCAATTTTTTTAATTGTTAAAGTTTGACCGGCTTCAACATCAATCACCTGCCAAAAGGGTATTAACTGATTATCCAGCAGGGCCATCATCTTTGCTCCCGCAAGCACCAGTTGAGTAGCGCAGTTAAACTTTAAAACTGGACCATTTAAAGTTATCTCCAGACCTGCCGCAGTTGGTTTGTTGTTGAGAATTCGGTTTGCAAATCGAAAGGACAGGCTATCAAAGGGGCCTGATGGGGGCACACCTACATCCCAATACCCTGTTCTGCCTGGGTAATCTTGAATGGTTGTCATCGTTCCGCCATTCAGGACATCAACAGTATTCGGTAAATAGTCAAACTCGTTCAAAAATCGAGTAAATATTCGTCCTTCGGTAAAGACAATGGTTTCAAGAATTTGTTGTATATATTCGCTATTTGTTTCAACGCCGTATATTTGTATTTTATCTAACGCCATATGCAGTTCTGCAATAGCCTGCTCTCGCGTATCCGATTTAACCACAACCTTTGCCAGCATTGGATCAAAATAAGACGAAACCTCTACACCCGCTGAAATCCAGCTATCGATTCTTAAACCAGAAACGACAGGAAAGACCACCTCACTTAATAAACCTGATGAGGGTTGAAAATCTTTATTCGCATCCTCAGCATATAATCTGGCCTGAATCGCATGCCCATCAGGCTTTAAGTTCTTTGGTAAGGCTGGCAGTTCATCTGCCGCCAGTTCTATCATCCATTTAACCAGATCCACTCCGAACACTTCTTCGGTAACACCGTGCTCAACCTGTAACCGAGTATTAACTTCTAAAAAGTAAAATAGATCTGTTTCCTGATCGTATATATATTCAACAGTACCTGCATTACGGTAGTTAATAGCTGCAACAAGCTCGACTGCCTTGTGCTGTAATTCGGCACGCACTTTATCAGGTATGTTTGGCGCAGGCGTTTCTTCTATTACCTTTTGATTACGTCGTTGCGTTGAACAATCTCGTTCACCCAGGGCTATAGCATGGCCTTTTCCATCACCAAATATTTGAACTTCAATATGACGCGCATGTTCAACAAATTTTTCTAAAAACACACCATCGTTAGAGAAATTATTTTCACTTAAACGACGAACCGAATCAAATGCATCGGCTAATTCCTGCTCATTCCAGCACAATTGCATACCGATACCACCTCCACCTGCAGTGCTTTTAAGCATGAGCGGGTAACCAATATCCTTACCTATCGTAATAGCCTGAGAAACATCCTCAATTAAATCACTACCAGGTAAAAGAGGCATATTATTTTTTTCAGCTAACGCTCGTGCGCTGTGTTTCAGTCCAAAGGCACGCATTTGATCTGCCGTTGGGCCGATAAAAACAATACCTTCAGCTTCACAGCGAGTAACAAACTCAGCATTTTCGCTTAAAAAACCATAACCAGGATGAATCGCTTCGGCACCACACTTACGGATTATTGAAAATATCTTGTCCTGGTTTAAATAGGTATCCGCTGCTCGACCTTCACCTAATGAATATGATTCAGTTGCATGGGATACATGCAGAGATTCCGCATCGACCTCATTAAAAATGGCAACCGACTGGATTCCCATATCATTGAGTGTACGAATTATTCGCGTTGCGATTGCACCACGATTTGCTATTAAGACTTTTTTGAACATATGCTTGTAATTTTTACTACAAGTGACAGGCCGTCCCATCGTGATACGTTCGTCTAACGGGTCGTCCCGCCGACAAAAAGTAGTATTAACCCCAGATTAGCATTTCGATCGGCGTAGGGTTGTAGCCATTGCAGGGATTGTTTAATTGCGGACAGTTCGAAACTAACACTATCACGTCCATTTTAGCTTCCAGTTCAACATATTTCCCGGCTGCTGAAATTCCGTCTTCAAATGTTAATTCGCCTTCTGGAGTAACCGGCACATTCATGAAAAAATTAATATTGTGAGTAATATCGCGTTTACTCATATTAAACTGTTCGTTTTCGGCTACTGCCAACATCCAGCTATCCCGACACGCGTGCATGCATTTTTTTTCAAGAGCATAACGTACGGTATTACTTTCTGTGGCACAGGCTCCTCCTAGAGTGTCATGACGACCACAGGTATCGGCTATGATCTCCAACATTGGGTTGCATTCGTTCGACATCAAAACCGTTCCGGCAGAAAGATAAACATTGCCTTGCTCTCTAATCGTATCCATCGCGCTATAGCGTTCCGTAGGATCTTCAGCAGAATAAAAAAGGGTATCTGCGGCCTGATTTCCCTCCAGATCCAGTATTCGAACCGTTTGCCCTTTGCTTATGGATCGTATGAAATAATCACCCGCCAGGACGATCTCACGAAAACTCGCCTGCGAAGAGGATAGCAGGCTTTCCTTAATCACAATGTATCTCCACTTGATTAAGCTCCTAACCCAAGGTGATAAATTCTATTATTCTCAAATCCACGTTGATTCTCCGTACAGGAGTTCATACAAAGATCATCAGCGTTTATTGGTTGTGAAGTCAGTATTTCATAGTGTACAGGTTTTTGGGGATACGTTTTCTGTTTATTCAGTGGATGTGGGCAGGTATGTAAAATTAACAGCGTGTCCATTTCGAATCTGAGCTGGATGAAATCGCCAGCACTAGAATGATTCTCGATATACCGAAGATTTCCTTCAACATCGGTTTCAACACGACTAAACAAATTTAAATTTGCAGCCATATCTTTTTTTCCAAGTCCATATTTGGCTAACTCAACTAAAAAGCTGTCATAGCCATTTTTATACCAGTCATTGTGGTGGTCTTGATAGTTATGTTCACCCCATTTCTCAATCACCATGGGACGGGTGATATTGCCGCAAACGGTTTCATGCCAACCTGTTGTGTCATCTACAACCGAACAAAATATGCGCCCCATATCTGAGTACAAACAATGTCCCCTGGTTATCTTGAATGTGTGTTGGCATTTTAATGTATCAGGGGCATTGTAACGCTCTAACATATTTTCAGGATTATAAAATAACATCCCAACATTGGCCCCGCCCTCTATGTCCGTGAGCTTTAATGTCGTCCCTTTTCGCATTCGCATCGACCAGTGACAAGCCCCATTCAGCGTGTCCGAGTATAAAACAGGGTCTGTAGAATTATTTGGCATGGTAATGTCCTGATAGCAATTCTAATTTGACCCAGTCTGAGTCATTGGATGAAGTTGTGGCATTATTGCCGTGGAGATTAATAATTTACCTGACATGACGCCTCGACACGATAGCATTTGGTCAGCAATAGAATTCAATGTTTCTGTTGGCCCCTGTACTAAAATAACTTCCAACGTTTGTGAATCAATCAAATTAATATGCAAAGAACTAATTACTTCATTTATATATTTATGTTGTATAGCCGCCAATTTATTAACCAGCCCATGAGTAGAGTGATCGTAAACCAGATTTATGGTGCCGGCCATAATATTCTGTCCGACATCTTTTTTATGCTCGGTAACTTGAGTGCTCACTAATTCAGAGATTGCCTGCGAGCGACTACCAAACCCTCTACTATCCAACATTTCATCAAACTCAGTTAGCAATCTCTCGGGCAGCGAGATACTAATTCGGGTTAACTCTGACTTGACGCTAATATCCATGATGATTAATTAAACTTTTTATTCAACATGATCTACATCGTCATCCACCGGCACCATGTTCATCATATTCATGTGATCACCGGGTAACTCTGGATCTTCACTGTCTGCTGGATGAATCAGCTCTTCTAATCTTGCCTTGGTCGCTAAAAATTCCGGGCTCAAAAATTGTTCGGGATTGCGAGGCCTGGGCACGGGCACCTCAACAATTTCCTGTACTTCTCCGGGATTCGCTTTTAATACCAGTACTCTATCTGCGAGATAAACCGCTTCATCTAAATCATGGGTAATAAACAGTATGGTTACATCAATATTACGCCAGATATCCAGTAGATAGGACTGCATTTTAGCTCGCGTTTGTGAGTCAAGCGCTCCAAAGGGTTCATCCATCAACAAAATCCTGGGTTTATTTGCCAGCGCACGAGCAATGGCGACGCGTTGTTTCATACCTCCAGATAATTGATGTGGATAGGCATCAGCAAACTTGTCCAACCCAACCAGATCAATCCATTGCAACGCATCTTCTTCCGCCGGCCCTTTTCCATGCCCTGCTATCTCAAGCCCAAACATGACGTTACGTTTAACAGACAACCAGGGAAATAGTGTATAACCTTGAAATACCATACCTCGATCCGGGCCAGGCCCGTCAATTTCATTCCCATCGAGCAATACCTGACCGGACGTTTTAGTCTCTAATCCGGCGAGTGTCCTGATTAAAGTAGACTTACCACACCCCGATGGACCAATAACACATACAAACTCACGTCGGTAGGTTTTAAAATTAAGAGCTTTTAAAGCCACGACATCATCAGTGGGGGTTTCAAATATCTTTGTTAGATTTTTAATGTTCAGGATGACAGGACGCTGTTTTAGTTTATCAAAACGAGCCTTCACTTCATCAGACTGATCTAAATAGCTGGGTAAATCGAGTTTATTCATAATTTTATATCTACGGCCAATTAAGATAATGACTTATGTTGTTCCCACGGGAATAGATGTTTTCCAATCAATCTTAAAATAATATCGCTCGATAACCCTATGATACCAATCATCATGATCGCCGCATAAACGTTATCAAAATTTTTGTATCGTGCCTGTTGCGTTATGAACCAGGTAATTCCCGAACTGGAACCAATTAATTCCGCAACGATTAAATAGGTCCAGGCCCAGCCTAGTAAAATTCGCAAATCACGGAACAAGTTAGTGCTAATTCCGGGTAAAACTACTTTGAATAATAAAGATGTGCGTTTTGCTCCCAAGGTTAAAGCTGCTTCTACTAACATTGGATCAAGTTTGCGTGTGGTATTAGCAATGACTAAAACCTGTTGAAAAAACGTACCTATGAATATGATCGCAATCTTTGGCCCCTGATGGATACCGAGGATGGCCACGGCCAGTGCCCCGAAGGCCGGAGCAGGTAAATAGCGAAAAAATTCTATAAACGGTTCATTTAGTTTGGAAAAAATCCGGTATGTTCCCATTAATACCCCTAAGGGGACTCCAAAAATCGAGGAAATAACAAACCCCCAGAATATAACCTTGATACTGTCCCATAGACTCTCGTGTAACCACTTTTCATTTCGTCTTGTGGGTTCAGTTACAAAGGCAGTATAAAATGCGGATGCCACTTCATCAGGAGCAGGAAAATAAATAGGATTCGCAGGCAGGCCTTCCGGAATGGCTTTCCCTTCAGCTAAAACATTAGCTTTTTCTCTTTCAAATATTTCACGATCAACCAGCAGCCCCTCACTAAAATAAGATACATCTCCAGGAACGGTAATCTCAACTTTAGGATGCCAGACGTAAGGAACATAACTAACAATAGACCAGACCGTCAATGGGATAATAAAACTTAACGTGGCCAGAATAAAATTCTGGTATTGTTTTAATTTCCGTCTCAATATAGATGATGCAGACATATAGTTGATCGCATTTTTGTTATTGGTATATGTTTCTGTCTAAAATAATTAGCAACAGTGTAGCTAAAATCGTCATCCCCGCTATGTATACGGGAATGACGTTTATTATCTTATATAATATGATAATTTAGCATGCGCTTACATCTTATCGATTATCGATGAGTCAATATAAGACTCATACTTCTCAGGCTTTTTATACACCTTATTCGCAACATTGAAGTCATCGGATATTTTCGACGAACCATAAATGGATTTAAAACCATCGGCTTTTTTGAAGTAAGCTTTCGCTTCTTTTAGCGTCAGTATTTTAGTACCCTTAACAATCTCGGCATACTGCTTTGGTTTTAATCCTACGCGTGATGCCATAATTTTTATAGCATCATCATGCGTCTTTGGGTTTTGAATATATTCGACTATGCGATACCACACTTTCGCAATTTTTGCGTACTCCGCCTTACGTGCAGAATAACTCTGTGGCGTGGCGGCAAGTGTGTCATAGATTAATCCAGGTTTATCCGCACTGCTATAGAGTTTTTTGGATCCAGGAACCAGTTTTAATGCCTGACCGGAATTCGGTTGCCACGCTACTATTGCTGCAACCTGACCTGATGCGAGCACTTGCGGAGTTTCATTGGTCGGCACATTGACAAGTTCAACATCTTTCTCACTCATGCCGTGGTCTTTTAACGCATTCAATAAAATTAAATGCCCAACGAAGCCAATTTCAACTCCAACTTTTTTGCCCTTAAGATCTTTTATCGATTTAATCCCCGGTGCACCAACGACCATATCATTACCGTTACTATAATCATTGATCAGAAACATAACGCTCTTTGCGCCCGTTGACCCGGTAACCAGCGCATCGCCATTGGTCATCGCTACGGCATCGAGCTTACCTGCCGCAAAAGCATCCATTGACGCAACATAATCGAACCACTCAAACTGCACCTTAACGCCGGCTTCTTTAAACCAGTCTTTTTCAATCCCAACTTCCCAGGCAACCCAGCCCGGCCAATCGCTATAACCTATTCTAATTGGGTCTGCGGCCTGGGCCGTCGCCGATAATAAAAACGCCGCGACCAGGGTCACCAGATATTTTTTTATTGTTAATCTCATCAATTCACTCCTCAAGTATTACAAAATTGGATTTAAGTATTACTATTCTTTTACTACATCAGAGCAAAGGCTGTGCCACGATTGTTTTATTAATATTTTTGATGTATTTCAATGGCTTATCATATCTGGCATTAAATCATACGCACCAGGAAGGCGCAAGACATTTTATTTTGACTCATTATAGAGCGTAAAGCGGCTATTATTTGTTTATTTTAAACAGCCGTTCTCTATGCAAAATCAATGACCGGCGTATGATGAAGTAATCTACTCTGAATATAAGTAACGACGGCTTGTTGCTTAATCCGTTCGCTAATTCAAACCCGTCACTATTAATCTAAGTATTTCTTCTGCCAGATTAAATACTGCTGGCGAACCTCTTCGGCGAATTTAAATTTGTTCGTCTGCCCCTCAGGAGAAATCGCATCGTAAACAATAAAGTTCGCATGATCATTTGGGCTGCTCATAAAGTGCCACATTTTATTCAGCAGCGTATGGGGTTCTGTCCATTCGAATACATCTTGCGCTTCGTAGTTAATAAACACAGGAATGATCGGAACCCCTGTTCGCATAGAAATATCAAATGCACCGGCTTGAAAGGTATCGTTTATGCGCTTACCAAAACAGCCGCCCTCAGGAAATAACGCAATATTCTTACCCTGCTCCAGCTTCTCGATCATCATGTCGACGGCCTCATGGCGAGAGTCACGGTCTTTGCGCTGTACAAAAATAGTTCCCGCAGCCACATTGATGCGACCCGCTAACCACCAGCTCTTTACCCCTTCTTTGGCCAGTGGATAGATGTCAAATAAGGCCGGGATTCCGACATCTTCAAATGCCGAGGGATGATTAGCAATTAATATAAATTGCTTTGGTAATGGATTCTGATTTTTTTGATGTAATCTAAGATCGACCCCAAGCGCCCGAACAAACATAGAACACCAAATACGAAAAAACCGATGAAAGTAAGGCCTCGTCATGTGAGTCGGTAACCAGGCCCACATGTAAAGGCATAGAGTCAAAATCGCTAACTCTATCCAGCTCCATGTTAACCATAATATCTTAATTACTAATGCCAGCATGAGCGTCTTTTCTCCACGAGAAATTTGTTACGGCTCCCTAAAGCATAGTCAATAATCTAAAACCTCGATAGGAAAGACGCTTTTTTGTTGTTCATCCGGTAATATAAACCTCATAGTAGCATCTTAGTCTATGCTATTAATTATTGAGTTAAAGGTCTCACATGGCCTCATAACCTGCGCAACCTTATTGAGATCAGGGCGATAGTACCCACCAAGATCTACGGCCTGACCTTGTATACCATTCAGTTCATCAATAATGCTATTTTCATTTTCAGCTAGCGTTTTGGCTATAGGAGTAAATATAGTTTTTAATCCTGCGTCATCACTCTGCTCTGCTAGTGTTTGTGCCCAGTACAGGGCAAGATAAAAATGGCTACCACGCGTATCCAGCTCACCCACTTTACGCGAAGGCGACTTATTATTAGACAAGAACAGGCCATTTGCTTTGTCCAGTGCAGCCGCCAGGACTTTTATCTTCTTGTTGCCGGTCTGGTTTTCCGTTTTTTGGGCCATGTCCTCAAGAGAAACCGCCAACGCCAGAAATTCACCTAGAGAATCCCAGCGCAAATGATTTTCCGCCAACAACTGTTGCACATGCTTAGGCGCAGACCCGCCTGCGCCGGTTTCAAACAATCCACCACCGGCTAACAACGGTACAATCGACAGCATCTTAGCGCTGGTACCCAACTCAAGAATCGGAAATAGATCGGTCAGATAATCGCGCAATACATTACCGGTTACAGAAATAGTATTCTTACCTTCTTTAACACGCTGTAGAGTGTAATGCGTCGCATCAACAGGAGACATAATCTTGATATCCAGTCCACTAACATCCTGCTTTTTCAAATACACTTCGACTTTATTAATCAATTGAGCATCGTGGGCTCGATTTTTATCTAACCAGAAGATCGCCGGTTGCCCTGTTAAACGTGCCCGTGTTACGCCTAACTTAACCCAGTCCCGTATCGGCAAATCTTTTGTTTGACACATTCGCCAAATATCCCCTCGTTCTACTTTATGTTCAAGCAAAACCTGCCCCTTTGCATTGGTCACACGCACTATACCCGCCATAGGAATCTCAAACGTCTTATCATGCGACCCATATTCTTCAGCCTTTTGCGCCATTAAACCAACGTTACTAACGTTACCCATGGTCGTGGGATCAAAGGCACCATGCTGCTTACAAAAATCAATCGTCGTTTGATAAATGCCAGCATAGTTTCGATCAGGAATCATGGCTCGAGTATCATGTAACTTACCATCACGCCCCCACATGCCTCCTGAATTGCGAACCATCGCAGGCATCGAAGCATCAATAATCACATCACTGGGCACATGCAGGTTGGTAATGCCTTTATTAGAATCGACCATGGCCAACTCAGGTCGGCTGACATACACCGCATCAATATCCGCTTCTATCTGTTTACGTTTTGCTTCGGGTAAATCGGCTATTTTAGTATAGACATCACCCAGGCCATTGCGGGTATCCACACCTAGCGTGTCAAAGATATCGGCATACTTATCAAAAACATCTTTATAATAAACATCCACCGCATGACCAAAGATAATCGGATCGGAAACCTTCATCATGGTGGCCTTCAGATGCAATGAAAGCAATACGCCTTCCAGTTTAGCTTCCTGTATCGCCTGCTCAAAAAAATTACGCAACTTGTTTCCACTCATGACTGAAGCATCAATTACCTCGCCAGATAAAACCGCCACTTTATCTTTTAATACCTGGATACCGCCATCATTGGTAACCAACTCGATCTTTACTTCATCCGCCGTCTCAATCACTACCGACCGTTCACTGCCATAAAAATCACCCTCGGTCATTGAAGCGACCCTGGTTTTTGAGTCCGGCGACCATTTACCCATCGAATGAGGATGTTGTCTGGCATATTCTTTAACCGCCGCGGCGACACGTCGATCGGAATTACCCTCACGTAATACCGGGTTCACCGCACTGCCCAGCACTTTGGCATAACGAGCCTGAATATCTTTTTCTACGTCGCTCCCAGGCTCTTCAGGATAATCCGGTATTGCAAAGCCCTTATCCTGTAATTCCTTAATGGCTGCTTTGAGCTGAGGCACCGAGGCACTGATATTCGGCGTTTTAATAATGTTGGCATCCGGGGTTTTGGCTAAATCGCCCAATTCACTCAGCGTATCGCTTACTTTTTGATCGGCCGTCAGATTCTCCGGGAAATTGGCCAAAATACGACCCGCCAACGAGATATCACGGGCATCAATGACAATGCCAGCAGCACGGGTAAATGCCCGCACAATCGGTAAAAAAGACTGCGTGGCCAGCGCGGGCGCTTCATCCGTTGCAGTGTAAATAATTCGTGAATTCGACATAATCAGGCCCTCTGAAGACAATAATGGCGGGGCTTTAGGAGTAAAGTAAAGTTAAATATATAAGCTGGCCGCATAAATAGCGGACATTATATTTCAATTTAAGAACGGGTTCAGCCTTTTAATTTATTCTAAGGTATGCATTTAATTCATGGATGCAGGCATCCCATAACTCGCGACAAATAGAAAACATCTCATAGCCGCGTGCGATTTATGTTCGTCATTGGCGTGTAGAGAATGCTTCTTGAACCGCGCAGCCATTCCAGGCAGTGCGAAGCATGTGAACCGAAGCGCAGCATAATGGAAGAATCTTGAGTACCGTACTTTCCATTACGCTTCGCTCCAGTCAAGATGACCGTATCCAGTTAACGGGACAGTCGTGATATTATACCCCAGTTAATGTTATCTTATAATGTGCCAACAGCATTTCCTAATACATTTCTACCGAAGCATCCACCCACAACTGGCCCAGGCGCTCTATTTCGTTTAAACGAAGGCACGGTACCATAGCCTTTTACATTAATAACCGGAGCCGCTGCGAGAAATTTGGTGAATCGCGCACTCAATAGAGCGGCAAACTTTCTAATCTCACGCATATATCGGCTTCCTCCAATTTTTCGAGTGTTGTTTAAAATGTCATTGGTGAGAGCACGAGGAGACATTCCGATCAAACCTTGCGATACAAATACGCCAAGGGGCATCGGTACATTAAGCGTTTCTGGCGCAACAGGCCCGGGGAATGCAGCAAACGTCGGGTACATAGGCAGGCTTGGAATAGTGACGTTTCTGGCCCAGTTTTCGAACGCATCTTTATACGCTTTGTCCCATGCGGAAGCTACTTTTCCCGCGACTTTTGCTTTGATTAAGGCATCTTTAACACGTCCTCTCCAACGATGTCGACTCGTAAATACACCCGCACCAGCTATGGCATTACTGGCCGTTACTTTACATCGACGTTGACTTATCGTGGCAAATAAAAACCATCCTTTTAATTCTTCTACTGCGGCGGTAACAACGACAGAGGAAAAATTATTGGTATTCATTCTGCTAATAGTTCTATTCGTTCTAGTTTGCGTTTGCCTTGCGCGACTACGCGCCGCATCCGCAGTTCGCTTTGCCGCAGTCTGGGCCATGCCATAATATTTATTTAACGCCGCCA
Organism: Gammaproteobacteria bacterium; assembly: GCA_003233255.1. Classification (GTDB taxonomy): domain Bacteria; phylum Pseudomonadota; class Gammaproteobacteria; order UBA6429; family Thiohalophilaceae; genus SZUA-24. Next base: position 31,966 of record QILH01000177.1, read on the forward strand.
TTATCAAGCCTGACTGAAAACGTGCCCTTAATAAAATTCTTCTGGCCGTTGCCTGAGGTAGTTTAAATCTGTTTTTTAATACGGAAACCGTATCATCAGCACTTATATTTGCTTTCATAAACAAATTAGCAATGGTCTGAACATTTAAATTGAATTTTGATACCAGCTGGCCAGCAATAAAACTGGGAGTACGACCGCTCGATAATAAACTTGTAATCAGGGCCGAAGCGGAAACATTAACACTCACCCCGCCCGAAGCCGATGGAGCACTGCTTGCTGCCGTATTTAAGCACTGGATTTTTACAAACTTTGGCGTCCCTGCATACATTCCACCCGCAGGATTCCGCTGATTTTTGTTTAACGTTATAGGACTGGAAATGACATTGGTTAAGAAAACTTTTACCTGATTGTTATTTAAATTCTTAATGAAATTCATCCGTGTTTTATTTACAAATTTCACCTGGCCTTTATTCAGAAAAAGATACCCGGAATTGTTTTTAAAAGTCCCCTGGAATGAATTCCCGGTATTCCAGCCGTATTGTATCCTGCATTCATTTGCAGCAAATGCGGCGGTCATAAAAGCAAAATAAAGCAGGATAATATTAACGATATAACTCGATATAGACTTCATGTTAGTTTCCTTTGCCATGTTTTGTCGTATAAGAGCCCACAGCCCACTGTGTGGAAAATCGTATGCTCTAATAACAACCTCATGAACTAACAGTAATTCTAATATCATATTACGGCTATCCTTAATCTATGGGATGTTTGTGCAGAAAAAACACTCAAAAACCTTAAGCCTTGTTATTTATTTATAGACTTAGTGTCGTTGAACGATACTGATGGCATGTCCAGGCACTGCTAAACAGATTAAAATAAAGCAGCTTCGTTTTAGTGGAATATTTTTTTGCTTGCCTGTTAAACGTAAAAATTAAGAGACACGCCCAATATGCATATTTTGGATCCTGCCTCTTTGAGCCAATTGCCCCCGCCTGGTTGATAATGATAAAAAATACCAGATATAGTTTACGTGAATGTCCTACTTAAATTTTCGTGTTCCCTTATTTTTCGAGGGGATTGCATGCTCGGCACTTAAAAGAGGGAGCAAGATTTTAGATTTTCCTGCGTTGGGGTGATACCTGACCAGACGCAGGACAGCCTTAGCTTCGTCTTTATAAAGATTGTAAATAGAAAAAAGCGTACCCTTAGCGGAGAAACCAGTCCCGGAAAGGCTCAAATCAGATTTCCCCTCGCTGATACGAACAACCCTGGTTTTATGCCCGGTAACTGAATTCACATAACTTAGCACTACCTTTTTGGACCCGGGGCCCGCCCCGGCCGATTTTTTTGCTACGAAATCAAGTCTGAGACCGATTGCGGGTGAGCCCGGATAAAATGATGTGTAAGCCTCAACGGCGGTCTTTTTTTCGACCAACCCGCCTTGCTTATTCAATATCCAGTATTCGTATACTTGCGAAAAGTTACCTCCTTCATTAAAGATCACCATACTCACCCATAATTGACCCGCAGCAACACGGAGCCGAAACGGATTCCAGTCTTTGCCCGCTGCCAGTAAACCATCGAAGCGAAACCATGGCTCAAAAGAAAAATCTCCGGGTTGCCGCTGGCGGACAATACGTTGGTCATACGTCGCGTAGATCAAACCAGTTTCCCTGTCTATGGCAATGTCCGATAGCGACAGATTTACACCAGAAACGGGGTGGTTTTTAATCTTAAGTTGACTGTCGGTTGGCCAATAGGAAAAAGAATTTCCCTTTCGGTAATAGAAATAAATATTCTGATCCTTATCCATAACCGCCCGGTGATGCTCAAAATCGAAATATTTTTCACAGTTCCCCTGTTCAGAGAGCAACGTATAGTTATCTCCTTCACGCTGATATCGAAAGAGTTTCATTGTCAGATTAGTCCGCGACATGAATGAACCTTTGACTTTTTTCAATTTGTAAAACACAACGAATGCGGCGAGATGCTGGGCATCATCGGAAACCAGCAGTAAGTTACTGTAATACTGATATCCAGAATCCAGAAGTTTTTCTGCGCTTTGCTCGCACGAGGGTGTGCGATCAAATAAGCCAGCAAAAACCTGCGTATAAGGATAGTTTCCCGCCAACACCAGAAGAAAATAGAGTAGAATTTTTTTAGCCATCAAGACGGATACTCTGACCTGCACAGGTGAAGACACCCTGTCGCTATCTACATTAATTAAACATGCAGGCCTAATCATGTTTATTGGCAGCCTTTATATTTGGCCAAACTATAAACGACTCTGTCGTACCCTTCTTCGAGCAAAGCCACCATCAATAACGACAAGGCGTCAGCAGATTCACTTTCATAGATGATGGTACCCCCTACCTTAAATGCCTTTGTTTTACCTGCACTATCTGCTCCTTTGTTTTTAGGCACAAATTTACTTTGCACTGTATAATTCTCTGATTCTCTCACTATAGAAGAAAGTTTCAATTTTCTTGTAATATTTTCAACTTTATCCAGGACCTTGTCCCACTCGGCTTGAGCATCAGCCGGGGCTGAAATATCTATAGACACAGTAAGCACCGTAAAACCATCTATTGAATCGTCTTCGACTCCAGAAGTACAATCCTTGCTAACGCCTACAGCACCTTTCTTTGCGTACGAGTGATAGGAAAAAAAAGACACCACAATAATAAGCACGATAATAATATAATCTTTTATTTTCATTTTTTCTTCACTCCGTTTCAGGTTGTTATATCCAGGGTGGCTTGCGCCATTTTTTCCATATACTCTTTTGTTGATAGTTCAATATATTGTTTGCTCTTATTGCGGCCACTCAAGTCTATGTGGTCACCATCAAAACCCAGGTAAATTTGCCATTTTTTTCCAGTAGGAATGTTTTTTACCAGGGATGTATCGTTCTCCAGTTGAACGCAAACCCGTTGCAGCAGGCAGCGCATGGCATCCGTATTCCAGAAATTTTCG
>QILH01000246.1 GCA_003233255.1 Gammaproteobacteria bacterium
CACGCTGACGTTCATGCGCACTAACGGGCGAACATCGGCACTTAAGGTGCCATCGTTGGCGGCCACCAGGACCACTTCGTGCACGCCCGAGATAGAGGCAATAACCTGTTGCACACATGAGTCAATACTGCGTGCCTCTGCATCGACCGAGCGCAGTAATTCAATTTTCTGTTCGGCGCTTAATACACAAAGTGGATCATTCTCGGTATACAAAGGCGTAACCGCGGAAGTTTGCCAGGCATTCATACCGCCACTTTGCCCCTGTTTGGCAATGGTTCGCGCGGCATCCGCAGCCGAGGTCAGCGCCGGTAAAATTAAATCATCGGAATAGGCGAAGCCGGTCTTCTCACCACTGATGGCCCTAACTCCCACACCTTGCTCAATGTTGTGCTGGCCTTCTTTGACAATACCATCTTCCAGCACCCAGGATTCATGCCGACTGGATTGCATATAGATATCCGCATAGTCAATGGCATGTCCCATCATACTGCCGATTACTTTTTCCAGTACCGATTCATCCAGTTCAGCTGGTTGCAACAGGCTTTGTCGGGCAATGAGTAAATTTTTATCCGTCATTTTTGTTTCCAATGGTTATACGTCGATGTGAAAGCGCCGGGAAATTCGTGCGGATTGACTGAATCTGCTTTAAATCGATATCGGCCAATACAAAACCGGAACCCCGTACCAGTCGATCAATGATATTACCCCAGGGATCTACGATCATGCTGTCGCCGTGTGTCTCGCGACCATTGACATGATAACCACCCTGGTTGGCGGCAACAACATAACTTAGGTTCTCTATAGCCCTTGATCTCACAAGTGATTCCCAGTGTGCGGCGCCGGTGGTGGCGGTAAAGGCCGATGGAATCACAAATATATCAATATTGTGTTCCATTAATTTTCGAAACAGTTCCGGAAAACGTACATCATAACAAATTGCTACGCCGATCCGACCCAGTGGTGAATCAAACCAGACCAGCTCATTACCGGCCTTAATGGTCTTCGACTCCAGGTAATTTTCCTGCGTTTCAGTAAGCTGGACATCAAACAGGTGATATTTGTCATAGCGGGATACGAGCTCACCTTTATCATTAAAAACCAGGCATGATGCATACACTCGAGTGCTATCATCTGATTTTATCGGTAATGTCCCGGCAACAATCCAGACCTGGTTTTTCCTTGCCTGCTCGGTTAAAAATTCCTGAACCGGGCCATGACCAATAGATTCCGCAAGTTCAATCTTATCTTCTTCTTCCATGCCCATGTGGGAAAAGTTTTCTGGCAGAACTATTAGTTTGGCTCCCGCGTTAGCGGCCCCTTCCATCAGGCGTGCAGCCTCAGTGAGGTTACCTTGCACATTCGAGCCAGAAGCCATTTGAATTGCTGCAATACGGTTCATAATAATGTAGATAGTAGTTTAACGAATGAGATCAAGTGCTGCGGGCTTTAATAGGACTGTTTGACGATAACAATTTCAAGTTGATTCGGATTTGAAGATCCCGGTACAAGCTCGATATATTTTTCACTTAGCCCAAGAGAAATAAGCCAGCTTCTTAATTCATGTGCCCATAAAGTGCCGACGTCTCCGCCAGGGTACTTAACCAGCATTGTGGCATTTTTAGTTGTCTGGAATTCCTGCATTGCCGCACGAAGGGCAGGCATTTCAATTATAGATGAGGCCTCACGAGGAATATTCCATTGCTCGCTGGTTAAAATGTGGGTATTTACCTCAGCAATTACCAGACTGCTTGAACAAAGAACAAGGGCAAATAGAATGAATCGATTATGATATAACTTGCTCATACGCGATGATTATAGCGTGTCTTCTTCTTCGTCGCCCGAACTTTCTTCGGCTTCAACGGGTTTTAGTTTAATAATCACAGGGTTATCCCAGGATCCAGTCATAGTATAGTCGGTTGAAATCGAATTATTCATCTGTTCGCCAACTAATTTCTCTAACAAAAAGACCAGTGCGCCAATTTGCCCACCCCAGGCAAGCCAGGAGATAACAGGAATCGTACTGGAAACACTGGGGCTAACCCGGATACGTTGATCAAAATCTCGCTTGGCAAGTCCCGTTCGTCCAGTAATAGTGATAAAGGCGATCGGGCTAATGATCGTGACGTTATCAGAAAAAGCATCACCATCTTTAATCTCAAGTTGTCCAACAATTTGCTGAAAGGCCAGTCCCTGTTCCAGTTCTCCGAAGTCAAGTAACAACCGTCGGGGTAATTCGGCCACACTAAACAAGCCTAATAGACGGCCAGCCCCCGGTTTAATGTCGCGAATAACACCATTTTCGATAACCGTACCGACATTAGCATTCAGTTTCTCAACCGTAAATCGATTAGGCGCATCAAACCAATGCGCCTGAATGACCGACTTTGCATTGCCCTTTTCTATCGTCGCAGAAAATCCGAGTTCAGTGAGTGCTTGACCAATATCTTTCGTGGTAACCACAGCAACTAGATTTGTTTGCTGTCGACCGTCACGCACAAACCAGCTCCCTTCTCCTTCAACATGCATATAGGGCGCATCTATATAGATCTCTGTGAAGCGCATCCCGTCGGGATGCCGTTCAGCTTGAGTTCGAATATGTCCATAATTTCTATCGTCATACTTAAATGATTTAATGTCGACGTCAAACAGAGGAATCTTGCGTGGGTCTCGTGCAGGGCGAAGTTTCTTTTCGTCCCCTTCAACAAAGTTTGTGACCATTTCCAGGTAATCCATACGAACCTGGATCGGGATATTTAAATCCATCATACCAACATTTTTGGTTTCTGCATTGTCTGCTGCGAAATCAAACCAGTCATCAATATTAAAACTGGATAAATATCCCCGCAGACTTAATTCTTTTTTACTCGGTAACGAGGCGACTAGCTGATGCTCGGTCTTTTTAATATTGTCATCATAAAAAATAACATCACCGCGTTCCAGTGGCCGGGTATCAAGAGAATCCAGATTAAACACCAAAGCCGTTGACAATTTATTCGCATAGTTAATCCGTACCGGCAGTTTTCCATCCGTTGGGAACATGATCCTGACATCCAGGAGGCTAAGGTCTTCAGATTTTTTATTTAGAGGGGCAGGCAAGTTGGAATGGATCCCTTGCAACTGTGATATATATTGAAAGTAGCCCGGTTCGTTTGCCGTACCAAGGTTTAACACGCCCTGCCAGTTTGTTGTTCCAGACAATTCTCTAAACATGGGTGAGCTAAGGTAATCTTGTATCTTATCGGCAAGCATCTGCCCCTGCATGGTTATCTTCATATTCTGTTTTTTTGCGATGATCTGTGTATACAGTTTGCCCTTTGTTTGACCTCCGTTTAATAAAAAGTCTAAATTGTCTGAAAAAACACCCTTCGGACTAAAACTAATATTGGCCTGAATATTTTCTGCGACCATTTTTCCATTCCAGGTATCAATTTTATTATCGGCAATACGTACTTTCCCTTCATAGAACATGGCAAACCGTGACCGTGTTGTATCTGCTAGCGGCAATTGAAATCGTCCTTCACCGCTACTGTTGCCGCTGATCGTACTTTGGCGAACAATGGTTTCTGCTTCAGGTGAAACCGGGCTGGTGATCAGGAATTCCGCCAGATCCGTCGTATAGCCCTTATAACGACCTCGTACTTTTAACAGCGGCTGTTCGAAATCATGAATCGACACTTTAATTCCGCTTAATTTACTATTATATAGTGTCACATTATTTGATCGAGCAGTAACGCCCAGACTGGAAACCTCGATATTGGCATCGTTTACATGAACCATTGGCCAACCCTGCTGATAATTTAGATCAACATCTTTAACGTTAAAGTTCGCGTAGAGAAGACCTGTATTATTTTTATAGGGAAAATCGCTTAATCGCCCATTTAAAATTACACCACCTTCGGTAATCCGTCCTGATTGAAACGCAGTATCCACCCAGCTAATTAATTCTTCACCCATAATACTGACCGGTAAATAGTTTTTGGTCGTTATGGCCTTGCCATTTTTATAGCTAACCTGAAGGTCAATGTAAGGTGACTTTTTATCTATTGGGATCATCGCGTAGAAGCCAAGATCAGCACTGATATCATCAGAGTCCAGTAGCAGTTCACTGGAACGAACGTGTACTGCATCATTTTCAACAAACCAGTTAATATTGCCAATAGCAGAGTTGATAGTTATGGGATTCCTGAACATGGTCGACATATTAAAGCTGATTTTATTACTATCAAGTGTCAGCATACCATCCGATTCATTTAGTATTATTTTCCCAGAAAGCCCCTTAATGCCGGGATAATCCTGCCATTCTTTTATTGCTATTGATTCAAAATCAGTTGAGAAATAATAAGCATCTGAATTTTTCGAAAATGAATAATCTGCATATAAATCACTTAAGAACCCCTCTGGGGCAAGCCGTTCTAATGTCGTGGAAAAAGTTTTATCCAGCAATTCACCCTTTAATAAAACTTCTTTGATGTCTTCGATCTTAAGATAACTTGCATAGGCTGATATAGAGTCATTGATTTTATTATAATTCACTACGACGGTTGACTCGGGCCAGATATTCCCCGAGGCCATGTATTCAAACTTGTTTACATTAAGCTTCCAGCCTGAATTTAAACGGTTCCAGTCAACGATTCCGTGAAGCAAATCGATATGGAAATCTTGTCCTTTGTTTCCTAAATTCAGGGTAACATCTTTCGTTTTCAAATCCGCGCTAATAGAATTTAATTTACCTTTTTCCCACTTCCCCCACAACGACAGGCCTAATGTACCTTGTTCAAGGCTTACATGTTTGAAGCTGGGTTTAACACCCCAGTTAACCAGATTTAAATCATCTGCACGGGCAAAAACATCCCCGCTCCATTCACGTGGGTTTAATATATTACCGCTAAAATCAAAGGCTATTTCAAGATCTTTCCCTAACTCAGGTGGCAGGCTTACCGTGGCAGTGACCTGATGCCGTTCATCGTCATTTAATAATTGAAAATTTACATTATCAAATTGAATTTGTTTATTGTTTTCCGAGTCATTCCATACCACGGTGCTGTTCTTAATAGACAAACGACTACGTTCAAAAAACCATCTTGCCAACTCTTCATTGTGATCAGTGGATTGTGAAGTGGTAAGCTGTTCTCCAATCTTTCCGACATCCAGACCCTGTATGGTAAAATTTCCTTTGGCATTGCGATGAATGCCCAGCTGAACGCCAATAACGGTCAAGCTATCAGGTACCAGTTTGAAATTATAGATACTACGCAACAAATCAATCGTCAAGCGCGCCTGTTCAAAGTGAACAATGGTTTGCGTTCCTGTCTCATCAAGTAGGTAAACATCATTAAGAATTATGTTAGGCGTAAAACCCGTTAATTTGGCTTCCATCGATTCTATCAATACATCTTGCTCAAGAATTGCGCTGGCAAAGTCTTCAATCTCTTCTCGATGTTCTTTTACATCGGGCAGGTATAAACGAATAATAGACATACCGACAGCAATCGCCAGAATAAGCGCCACCATTGAATACCAGAAAGTTCGGTAACAAAAATGATATGTGATTTTAATCCATTTCATAGTAAACTCATGACACCCTGATTACATTAATACTACGTCAAACTGTTCCTGGGTATACTCTGATTCGACCTGTAACTTGATGGGTTTGCCAATAAATTCTTCTAACTCTGCAAAACTCGTTGACTCTTCATCAACCAGAGTGTCAATCACCGATTGTGAAGCCAGCACCAATAATTTTTGCGCGTCAAACTGACGGGCCTCACGTAAGATCTCTCTAAAAATATCGAAACAAACAGTTTCCGCTGTCATTAGTGATCCGCGACCACTACAGGTCGGACAGGTTTCACATAAAATATGTTCCAATGACTCACGTGTTCTTTTCCGCGTCATTTCGACTAAACCAAGAGAGGACACTTCACTAATATAGGTTTTTGCACGATCTCTATCTAAATTTTTCTCCAGTACACGCAATACCTGACGTCGGTGTTCCGGATCCGTCATATCAATAAAATCGATAATTATAATGCCGCCAAGATTACGCAGACGTAACTGACGAACGATGGACTGCGTTGCTTCAAGATTAGTTTTAAAAATGGTTTCTTCCAGGTTTCGATGACCCACAAAGGCACCGGTATTGACATCAATCGTTGTCATTGCTTCAGTCTGATCGATAATAAGGTAACCGCCAGACTTTAACTGAACTTTACGTTGTAGGGCTTTGAGAATCTCATCTTCAACACCATAGATATCAAATATCGGACGTTCACCTGGATAGTGCTCTATTCGATCGGTTAGATCAGGGATAAATTTATCGACAAAATTATTTACTTTATTCGAGGTCTCGCGTGAATCAATTCTGATTTTTTCCAATTCAGTATCACCAAGATCGCGCATGGTACGCATAACCAGCGGCAAATCTTCGTGCAACAATCCATCGGTGGAGTTGGCCTTTTGTTTTTCATCAATGGCCGTCCAGAGCTTTTGTAAAAAGATAATATCTTTGACCAGGGCTTCCTCGCTAACACCTTCGGCAACCGTCCTGACGATATAACCACCGGGTTTGTATTCCTGTGCATGAGCCTGGATAATATCTTTAAGTCGTTGCCGTTCATCCGGGTCTTCTATCTTTTGTGATATACCGATATGATGCGCACCGGGCATGAAAACCAGAAACCGAGATGGTATTGAAATTTGTGTCGTTAAACGCGCACCTTTTGTGCCAATAGGATCTTTGACAACCTGTACAACCACCTCTTGTCCCTCTTTTAACAGATCAACGATCTGATTGTCCGCTTTCGGACTGGGTGCAGGGTCTTCCTCATCGATCTCGCGGGCTATATCTGAGGCATGTAAAAATGCAGTACGTTCTAAGCCTGCATCAATAAAGGCCGCTTGCATTCCCGGTAAAACACGACTGACTTTGCCTTTATATACATTACCGACAATTCCTCGTTTACGGGATCGTTCGATATGCACTTCCTGCAGCACACCATTCTCAATGTAAGCAATACGTGCTTCCTGTGGGGTAATATTTATTAGTAATTCTTCGCTCATAATTTATTTTTGCCATATTGGTATATTATATTCTGATAATAGCTGGGCAGTTTCATACAAAGGCAGACCTACCACACTGGAAAAACTACCTCTAAGATGAGATACAAATGATGCTGCCCTGCCCTGAATCGCATAACTTCCCGCTTTGTCTTCGGCTTCACCGGTTGCCCAATAATCATCGATCTCAAGCTGATCCAATTCCCGAAAGCTAACGTGTGAGACATTAACACAAACTGAATGTCTCTCACTAATCATGGCGATGCCCGTCATAACCTGATGTTCGCGACCCGAGAGCGATCTCAACATCGACGAGGCGGAGGCTTGATCGGCTGGTTTGCCTAATATTTCACCGTCCAAACAGACGATGGTATCCGCACCCAATACAGGTAAGCGTGTAGATTCAGACAACGAGGACCAGATCGCGTTCGCTTTCTCATATGCCAGGCGCTGCACATGTTGTTCGGGACTTTCCTGCGCGATGATCGTCTCATCAATATCGGCAATTCTGACCTCAAAGCGGACACCAATCTGCTCCAGCAGCTGTTGTCGGCGAGGAGATTGGGAGGCTAAATATAAATCGACGTCCATGTGAACTTTTTACTTGTGGTAGGGATGATTATTAATAATAGAATAGGCTCGATATAATTGCTCGGCCAACATGACTCTAATAATCGGATGCGGAAAGGTCATAGCAGAAAAAGACATCCGCGCCTGGGCCTGCGAAATGAGTTCTGCTGTCATTCCCTCTGGCCCTCCGATCAAGATGCTGATATTGGTACCATCCTGTTGCCAGGCTCGGATTTTGTCGGCAAGTACCTCGGTTGACCAACTTTGTCCGTCCTTATCCAGCGCAATAATATAATGATCTTTCGCAACCGCCTGCAACATCCGCTGCGCTTCTTTTACGAGAATTTTTTGAATATTTGCAGATTTATTGCGTTTTTCTGCGCTGATCTCAACCAGGCTTATGGTCATGCCGCTGGTTATACGTTTCATATACTCCTGATAGCCATCCTGTACCCAGGCTGGCATACGTTCACCGACTGCAATAATTTGAATACGCATCTAACTGGATTGATCCGCCTCCTGATTCTCTAGCGGATTAGGGCTGTCATCACCCCATAACTTTTCAATATTATAAAAATCACGAATCGATGGCTGCATAACATGCACGACCACATCGCCTAAATCAATCAAGGCCCATTCACCCGCCTCGGTGCCTTCAATGCCCAACGGTAGCATTTCATGTTCTTTACATTTAACCACAACCGAATCAACCAAAGCCTTAACCTGACGATGGGTGTTGCCAGATGCAATCACCATCACATCGGTAATGGTCGTCTTTTCCAGTACATCCAGTACCTTAATATCGATACCTTTGATGTCTTCGAGGGCATCAACCACCAGTTTAGTTAATTTCTTACTGTCCATATACTTCCTCTTATTGATAAATTTGTTCTTGCAGCAGGTAATGGATCACTGCATCCGGTAGCAAAAAATTCAGTTCGCCACCCTGTTTTATTAGATCCCGAATTCTCGTCGCCGAGATATCCAGCTGGGTAACCGGACAAAAATAACAATGCCCTGCAGGGCTGGCTAAAAATTTATCCTTATCCTGTATTTCTGCCCCACGGATATAACCTTTCAAGTCAGACTCGGGAATGGAATCAAGATCAAAATTAGGTCGACAGGTAATGACAATATTAACGAGTTGAGTAATTGCCTGCCATTCCCGCCACGTTTCAAAATTGATAAAAGCATCCATTCCCACGATTAAGCAAAGGCTTTCATCAACAAAATCGGCCTGTAAGCTTCTGATCGTATCGATCATATACGACGATCCAGCTCGCTGGATTTCTCGATCATCTACTGTCAATGCGTTGATGTTTTGTGTTGCCAGTAATAACATCTGGTAACGTTGTGTTGAACTTGCCAACGGTACATCTCGATGCGCCGGTACACCGGCTGGGATTAAGCGTACTTCAGAAAGGCTTAGTTCAGAATAAACATCGATCGCAGGTCTAAGGTGTCCGTAATGCACAGGATCAAAGGTACCGCCATAAATCCCAATCATAGAAATAGCATTACAAACTTAGCCACGGATATGACCATCACCAAAAACTATGTATTTTTGCGAGGTTAGGCCATTTAAACCAACTGGCCCACGGGCGTGTATTTTGTCGGTGCTAATACCAATCTCGGCACCCAGACCATATTCAAAGCCATCGGCAAAGCGGGTTGAGGCGTTTACCATAACCGAACTGGAATCCACTTCGGTTATAAAGCGACGCGCCTTTGTTAAATCCTCAGTAACAATAGCCTCGGTATGAGCGGAACTGTGCCGATGAATATGATCCATAGCTTCATCGATACCGTCCAGTATTTTAATAGACAGAATAGGAGCAAGATATTCGGTATCCCAATCTTCATCGCTCACCGCATTAATGCCCTTGACTATGGCCTGAGTCTGCGCACAACCGCGTATTTCGACCCCTTCTTTTTGATACATGCTGGCTAATTTTGGTAGCACATCCGCAGCGATGGTTTTATCGACCAACAGGGTTTCCATAGTATTACAGGTGCCATAACGTTGGGTCTTGGCGTTAAAGGCCACCTTGATCGCCTTATCCAGATCGGCTGCACCATCAATATACACATGGCACACACCATGCAGATGTTTAATCACCGGCACACTCGCATCAGCACTGACACGTTCGATCAAGCCTTTACCACCACGCGGAACAATCACATCGACGTAATCCGGCATCGTTATTAATTCACCGACAGCCTGGCGATCCGTGGTCTCGACAACTTGAATTGATGCAACCGGTAACCTGGCTGCCTTCAGACCTTCGGCGATACAGGCGGCCAATGACTGATTTGAATACGCCGCCTCCGAACCACCGCGTAAGATAGCGGCATTGCTCGACTTTAAACATAAGGCCGCTGCATCGATAGTCACATTCGGACGCGACTCATAAATGATTCCAATCACACCCAACGGCACGCGCATCTGGCCGACCTGTATACCCGATGGCATATATTTTAAATCGGTAATCTCACCAATAGGATCAGACAAGGCGACGATCTGACGTATACCTTCCGCCATCGATGAAATGCGATCATCATCCAGCGCCAGACGATCCAACAAGGCGGCATCCAGACCTTTTTTAGCACCCGCATCTAGATCTTTTTGATTCTCAGACAAGAGCCTGGACTTACTCGACTCAATAGCGTCCGCAATCGCTAACAGGGCACTGTTTTTTTGATTCGTGGTGGCCCTCATCAACTCGCGCGAGGCCTTTCTGGCCTGCACACCCAGCTGAGTCATATATTGTTTTATGTCAAATTTTGCGTCCATTTAACTTCTCTCATTGATATTCTATATAGGTGTCGTTTAGTGACCTTGTCCAGCCCGCTTCAATTTTTTTTTGCGATTTAACTGACTAAACTACGCTGGAATAAGCAACGGCTGGCCGGCGACCTCTAAGGCCAATTCTAACAATTCATCCCAGGCTTTGCCCGTTCTTTGTCCTTTAATTATACAATCTAATTGCTGACAGTGTTGTAGCCATTTTCGAGATTTGGCCAGAGATCCCCGTTGGATTGCTCGACTTATCAAGGGCTTACGTTTATCCCAAACTCGCTGTGCCGCCATCGCGCTATTGAGGTTACTGCCGCTAAACATTTCCTCCTGTATTTTATACAGGCTGCGAATCTCACGCTGCAGAGCCCACAACATCAACACCGCCTCGACGCCCTCGGCCTTTAAACCAAACACCAGTTTCGCAACACGTTCGGGATCGCCGGACAACGTCGCATCTGCAAAATTGAAAATATCATAACGAGCACTATCACTGACCGCCGACTGGATTTGTTCGATCGATAATGTCCCTTCACCATAGAGTAATAACAGTTTTTCAAATTCCTGATCCGCCGCTAACAGGTTCCCTTCGATGCGATCGGCCAGAATCTTTATGGCATCGGGCGGTGCGGTTAATCCACGCAGGTTAAGCCGTTGTTGAATCCATTGGGGCAAACGACCAAGTTCGATTGGCCAGATCTGCAGCAGGAGTCCGGCCTGCTCCAGGCTTTTCACCCATTTCGATTTGGTTTGCGATGCATCAAGTTTACCAGCACTAATCAACAGAATCGTATCTTCGGGTATCGATTCAGTATATTCCTGTAATGCTTTTGTACCTTCCCGCCCCGGTTTGGCGTTGGGCATTCTCAATTCGATCAATTTTTTTTCTGAAAATAAGGACAGGTTACTTCCTTCCGCCGCAAGTGAATTCCAGTCGAATTTTTGATCCACATGAAATATCTGGCGTTCACTATAAGCTTGCAGTTGAGCCGCTTCTCGAATCAATCGACAGGCCTCGTCCACCTGAAACGGTTCATCACCGCTAACAAAATAAACCGGTAACAAGGGTTTGCTTAATTGCACGCTTAATTGTTGAAAAGGGATTTTCATATTGCAACGAATATTGATGTTATTTAGTTTGCGCACTTTTTAATTGCGAATCGATGCGGCGCATCATTTGCCGAACCGAAAACTTGATCATATCGGTACGAATCAGAGATTCCTCAGCGTCTTTGGCGAGAACATTATCCGGGTCAAACTTGTAATCCCGCGTTAAAGAAATCTTCTGATTTTTAACAATGACTTCGCCATCAGTATTGGTAATTTTAAAATTATATTGATAATATAATTCAAACTCCGATGCCCGACCAGTGGCATCGACCGATAAAACCCGACGCCGAAATTTTTCACCTGATATCGAAATAATCGATTTGGCATTTCCTGGTTGACTCATGACCTCTGAACCTGCACGTTGCAGGACGCGCTTTAGTTCCTGGTTTAAAACTGAAAATTCAGCAATTCCGGTAATATGGGTTTGCTGAAGTACATCAGGGACTTCCACGCTGCCACGCAGACGGAACCCGCAGGCTGACACCGCTATGATCAAGCCCAGTAAAATTAGAACCCGGCCAATCGTATGTAAATTATTTAGTTTATTTAACAACGATATTCACCAATCTTCCCGGCACCACGATCACCTTAACGATCGCTAAGCCTTCAACAAAACGTTTTACATTATCATCCGCCATAGCGGTTTTTTCCACCTCGTTACGATCAGCGTCTGCTGGAATATTAATACGTCCTCGCAACTTACCATTAACCTGTACGATGACTTCCAGTTCGTCACGTAGCAAAGCTAATTCATCAAATACCGGCCAGGCCTGATCTTCAATGCTTACCGATCCTGGCGACAATTCTGACCATACGTTATGGCAAAAATGTGGCACGATGGGCGACAGCATCAGGATGATCGATTCAAATGCTTCTTGCAGAATAGCCCGCGACATCTCGCTGCGATCATCAAATTTTCCTATATTATTCATCAATTCCATTACCGCCGCAATCGCAGTATTAAAGGTAAAACGCCGACCAATGTCATCCGATATCTTTTTAATTGTCGCATGCAGCTGGCGGCGTAAAGCCTTTTGCTTATCACTCAATTGATTCACATCTAATTCAATCGTCGGGCCTAATTGAATATGATCAAACACGACCCGCCAGAGACGACGTAAAAATCGAAACGAACCCTCGACTGCGGTATCAGACCATTCCAGACTTTGTTCGGGAGGCGCGGCAAACATAATAAACAGGCGCGCCGTATCTGCACCGTAACGCTCAATTAATTGTTGCGGATCGACCGTATTACCTTTTGACTTCGACATCTTGGTGCCGTTTTTTAAGACCATGCCCTGGGTAAGAAGATTAGCAAACGGCTCATCGTTGTTAACCAGACCAAGATCGCGCATTAATTTGTTAAAAAAACGGGAATATAATAAGTGCAGAATCGCATGTTCAATGCCCCCCACATATTGGTCAACCGGCAGCCAGTAATTAGCCCGTTTATCCAGCATGGCCTTGTCATTGTCGGCACAGGCATAACGCGCGTAATACCATGATGACTCCATAAAAGTGTCAAAGGTGTCGGTCTCTCGCTCGGCCTTGCCGCCACATTTAGGGCATTTGGTATTGTAAAACGAAGGCATTTTTTTGATCGGGGAACCGACCCCATCATATTTGATATTTTCTGGTAGCCTGACCGGCAAATCTTTTTCAGCCACCGCCACCTCACCGCATTTTTTACAGTTAATGATGGGAATCGGTGTTCCCCAGTAACGTTGACGAGATACACCCCAGTCACGCAAACGATAGGTAATGCGTTTATTGCCTTTTTTCTGTTTTGCTAATGTATCGGCAACTTTGTCAAAGGCCTGAGTTGAACTCAGCCCATCAAACTTGCCTGAATTTATTAATTTTCCTTTGTCGACAAAGGCTGCTGATTTAAGATCAATCTCAACCTTGTTATCCACCGCTTCAATCACCTGTTGAATCGGTAAACCATATTTAGTCGCAAACTCCCAGTCACGTTGATCATGGGCCGGAACCGACATCACCGCCCCTTCGCCATATCCCATCAGCACAAAGTTGGCGACAAAGACTGGAACCTTTTGACCGCTAACAGGATGAATGGCCTTGATACCTGTGTCGATGCCTTTTTTCTCGAGCTTTTCAACTGCCGCTTCAGCCGTTCCCACCGCAGCACATTCCTTAACGAAGACAGCAACATTATGGTGTTGTTCGGCAGCACGCCGGGCAAGTGGGTGTTCAGCGGCCACCGCGACGTAGGTTACCCCCATCAAAGTATCCGGGCGGGTAGTAAACACTTTTAATTTGTCTTTTGAACCGGCAATATCAAATACAATATCCACGCCCTGTGAACGACCAATCCAGTTACGTTGCATGGTTACCACTTGTTCTGGCCAGCCGCTTAAATCATCTAGATCATCTAATAGTTCGTCAGCATAATCGGTGATCTTCATGAACCACTGTGGGATGTCCTTGCGTTCGACTTCACTGTCACAGCGCCAGCACTTGCCATCGATCACCTGCTCGTTCGCAAGTACGGTTAAATCATTGGGACACCAGTTTACCGGCGAGGTTTTTTTATAAACCAGGCCTTTTTTAAATAAACGAGTGAATAACCATTGCTCCCAGCGATAATAATCCGGGTCACAGGTGGCCAGTTCACGATCCCAGTCATAACCTAACCCCAACTGTTTTAATTGATCACGCATGTAGTTGATATTGTCACGCGTCCAGGCCGCCGGTGGCACATTATTTTTGATTGCGGCATTTTCAGCTGGCAGGCCAAAGGCATCCCAACCCATCGGTTGTAAGACATTTTTACCCAACATACGTTGGTAACGACTGATCACATCTCCAATCGTATAGTTTCGCACATGACCCATATGTAAACGGCCACTGGGATAGGGGAACATCGACAGGCAATAATATTTCTCCTTACTGGTATCCTCGCAGACACTAAAGGTTTTATTATCCTGCCAATAGTCCTGCGCAGCCTGTTCAATAATTTTGGGTTCGTAGTGCTCTTTCATTTAGGGTTATATCTTTCCGTAAATTAATTGATCTTTTAAGCCGGTAATGACCTAAATATACCTGATAGCCAGGCTTAAATCAGCTTCGGCGTACTCGAAGTCGTATCGTTCTCACTAACAATACCATCAGGGCAATAAACATGAAAATCAGCACCGGCCAGTTACCCCAACGTACATAAGGGGTTGCACCCTGGCGTGGTTGCACGGTGCCGGTCAGAATGGTTTGTTCGTGTAAATTCGTCGCGTGCATTAACTGGCCGTATTCATCAATCAGCGCGGAAATTCCCGTCGTGGTCGATCGGATAGACTGGCGTTGCGTTTCAATGGCTCGCATCCGAGCAATCTGTAAATGCTGGTGTGCCGCCCAGGATTTTCCATACCAGGCATTATTGCTACCGTTGATCAACACCACGGCCTCGGGTAAAAAATCAATCAGTTCTTCTCCAAAGGCATCTTCATAACAAATACTCGGCGCCATTTTATATCCGGCTACTTCAAGCCCGCTCTGATCCTGTTCACCTGGACTGAAACCTGACATTGGTAACTGAAAAAATCCAGCCAGTTTCTTTGCAAACTCAGGTAACGGAACAAATTCGCCGAACGGAACCAGATGTCGTTTATGATAAACATCCGGTTTTGTCCCCAATACGATTAACGAACTGTGGTATTGGGTATCGATATCACCATAGGGTACCCCGATGACCAACGCGGTATTCGTAGCTACCGCACGATCCTGTAATTTATCTTTATATAATAGCGGTGCGTCCTGCCACAAAATGCTCATCGCATTCTCCGGCCACATAATAATATCGTGTTTGCCCCACAGTGGCTCGCTCATCTGCGCATAGACATCCATGCGGTGTTTTATTTGATCAGGATCCCATTTGGTAATCTGCGATAAACTGGCCTGAACGATCGCCACTTTGATCGGTTCACCTGTTTTTTCCGTCCACTGTAGGGGAATTAAACTCCAGCCGGTAACGAACAGTCCGACCACGACGCTAACAACCAACGGCGTCAATGTTTTTTTAAGCGGCCAAAACGAGCACAGGCTTGCAGAAATAAATAAAGAAATTAACGATAAACCATAAACCCCTAACATAGGCGCAAAACCAGCTAAGGGGGTATCAATATACGCATAACCCAGATTCAACCAGGGAAAGCCGGTCATAAACCAGCCACGGATCCATTCAAACAATAACCAGCTCAAGGCAAACACAAACGCGGCGACGCTAAACGACAGTCCCTTTGCCAAAACCACACCCAGCAAAGCCTGAAGGGCGTGAAACACGGCGAGGATCGCAACAAAGATTAAAGTCAGTAAAAAAGCGACTGGCGCCGAGGTAAAACCAAAATCACTAACAGCAATATAGATCCAGGAAACACCGACAGAAAAAAGACCAAAACCAAATAAATAACCGCGCCGAAAGGCTAATTTTCCAGGTGTATCGTATATGAGCCAGAATAAAAGACTCGGAATAATAATGCTAAGCGGATAGATGTTAAGAGGCGCAAAGGCTAACGGTAGCAACATACCCAACACAAGTGCAAACACATCAAAGCCATAATGCGACTTACCCATAATACGACTCATTAGGCATTATCGGCTTGATCTTCAGCTACTGGTTGCTTTTCACCGATGGTTTTAGTTACCTGCAATAAGTGAATACGCCGCGCATCGGCACGTAGTATCTTAATATCATAACCGGCAATTGTGGTTACCTCGCCGCGTTTGGGCAGATGACCCAGGGCACTCATAACCAGGCCACCGATGGTATCAAACTCACTACTCACTATTTTAGTATTGAAATGCTCATTGAATTCGTCAATCGGGGTGATGGCTTTTACGGTTGCCTTATCCTCAGTATGTTCCATGATGTAGATATCATCTTCGAAATCGTGTTCATCCTCGATCTCGCCGACGATCTGTTCCAGTACATCTTCAATCGTGACCATACCAGCCACACCACCGTATTCATCCACCACGATGGCCATATGATTACGACTGGCACGAAACTCTTTCAATAACACATTTAAACGTTTGCTTTCAGGAATGAATGCGGCTGGACGCAGGATATCACGCAGGTTGAATTTATCTTCGGTACCTAATTGAAAATAGGGTAACAAATCTTTGGCCAACAAGATGCCAATCACTTCGTCACGATTATCACCGACCACCGGATAACGAGAGTGCGCCGCATCCACCACCATTGGCAGGACTTCCTGCATGCTCATGTTACGTTCCAGTACCGTCATCTGCGAACGAGGGATCATCACATCGCGTACCTGCATCTCGGTAACCTGCAACACACCTTCAATCATCACCAATGCATCGAGATCGATGATATCCTTGTCCTGAGCCTCGCGCACAACACTCACCAGCTCATCACGGTTTTTCGGATCCGTATTTAGCAAGTGAGTCGTAATGCGCCCTATCCAGGAGCGCCCATTTTTATCTTCCTTATCAGCCTGCCCATCCGGGCTACTCGATCGTTCCTCGTTCATGAGTGGGTTATAACCTCGTAGGGGTTTGAAAAACCAAATTGTTGTAAATAAAATACTTCCTTCTGTTCCATCTGCTCGGCCTGATCGGTTTCGATATGATCATAGCCCAGTAAATGCAGACAGCCGTGTATCACCATATGCGCCCAATGAGCAATCAGTTCCTTGTTTTGCTCTGCCGCCTCGGTGGCCACTACCTCGGCACAGATCACCAGATCACCCAGTAACGGGATAGGCACCGGCAAATCTTTATCCGCCGGAAAAGATAAAACATTGGTTGCTTTATCTTTTTTCCGATATTGTTTATTCAATTCGGTAATCTCATGTTCATCTACAATACGCACCGTTAACTCGGCTTGCGGCTGATGATCGTCAATAACGGAGGCAACCCAGGCATAAATATCGGCTTCACTGGGTACGCCGATCTGCTCGACCGCCCACTGTACGTCGACCACCAATGGCCGATCATTCATCCTTGCTATTTTCGGCATACTCATACGCAGTCACAATTCGTTGCACCAATGGATGTCGAACCACATCTTGGGCGGTAAAAAAGGTAAAGCTAATGCCGTCTACGTCTTTCAAAACATCGACCACATGGCGTAAACCCGATTGTTGACCGCGGGGTAAATCGATTTGAGTAACATCTCCGGTCACCACCACGGTTGATCCAAAACCGATGCGAGTAAGAAACATTTTCATTTGCTCGGTCGTGGTATTTTGCGCTTCATCTAAAATAATAAACGAATCATTTAAGGTTCGGCCTCGCATGTACGCCAGCGGAGCGACTTCGATCACGCTACCTTCAATCAAACGGGCCACTTTTTCGAAGCCAAACATCTCGTACAACGCATCATAAAGTGGACGCAAGTACGGATCGATCTTCTGGCTTAAGTCACCCGGTAAGAAGCCAAGCCGCTCTCCCGTTTCGACCGCTGGGCGAGTTAAAATAATTCGTCGTACTTTATCGCTTTCCAGCGCATCCACCGCGCTGGCTACCGCTAAATAGGTTTTGCCGGTTCCCGCCGGCCCTACGCCAAAACACACGTCGTTATCCATGATGCTACGCATATAATTATTTTGATGTGGACCTCGCGCACGCACCGTTCCGCGCCGGGTTTTGATCAACACTTCATTCTCAGTATCCATGGCATCATCTAACAGAGCATCGACACCCGATTCCTGTAACGACAAATGTATGTATTCCGGTTTTAAGGTTCGAGCTGCGGTTTCATCATAAAGTAATTTCAGGATTTCACCCGCCGCCGCCACCGAGCGCTGTTCGCCAATAATACGAAAGGTATTACCGCGGTTATTAATCTCAATCCCAAGTCGTCGTTCGATCTGTCGCAGGTGTTCATCGAACTGGCCACAGAGATTCGCCAGCCGTTGATTATCGGTGGGATCCAGGACGAGGTCAGAAAAGTTTGCTGCGGTACTCAAAGTGGGATCGATGTTTAGGCTATAGGTTCTGGGATTAGAGGATGTTTTGAGCTGGGGTATTTTCCACAGCCGCACGAGTGTCGAGCAGTTCGCCACGCAGAGAATTGGGTAAAGCTTCAGTAATAGTCACGTTTATAAAATCGCCCATTAAACTGGAATCACCCTCAAAGTTTACCACACGATTGTTCTCTGTGCGGCCCGAAAGTTGGCCCGGATCTTTCCTGGATGGGCCCGTTACCAGAAGTCGTTGGCGGCTGCCAACCATCTTGCGGGAGATAGACTGGGCCTGCTGATTAATCCGCATCTGTAGAATCTTCAGGCGTTCTTTTTTGGTCTCCATCGGCACATCATCCGGCAAGCTGGCCGCCGGTGTACCTGGACGGGCACTATAGATAAAGCTATAGGAAAGGTCGAAACCCACCTCGGCGATCAAATCCAGGGTCGCAGCAAAATCCTGATCGGTTTCACCCGGAAAACCTATTATAAAATCCGATGAAATGGTGATGTCAGGGCGAACATCACGCAGTTTACGGATGATCGCCTTGTATTCCAGCGCGGTATGTTTCCGTTTCATCTCGGTGAGGATGCGATCCGAACCACTTTGCACTGGCAGATGCAGAAAACTCACCAATTCTGGAACCTCGGCATAGACCTGGATCAAACTGTCGCTCATCTCAATCGGATGTGAGGTGGTAAATCGAATTCTGCCGATGCCGTCTATCGCGGCAACGTATTGGATTAACAGAGCTAAATCGGCCGTAGCGCCATCATGGGTCTCGCCGCAATAGGCATTGACGTTTTGTCCCAGTAAATTGACCTCAC
>QILH01000308.1 GCA_003233255.1 Gammaproteobacteria bacterium
GCTAAAGAGCGCGAATTACTGGCTCTATTAATAAAACAACATGGCAAGGCAACCATTATTCGCGCCATGGTTGAAGTTAAAAACGGTGAAATGACCATTATCAAAAATGGCGAAGAGCAACAGGTGTTCGGACGGCCCAATCAAAAATACGTTACTCTGGACACCCTGTTAAAAGATTTGGATATGTCAAACAAAGATATCCGTCAGTTTTATATTGTTGTACAAAAGAAACTTCGGCATTAATTTTTAGAATATATCTAATAGTTGTAAAATAGTCGACATTTATTCCGCTGTTTCAACCCTGTTGCGTCCATTTTCTTTTGCTGTATACAATGCCTTATCCGCTCGCTCAAATAATGAATTGGCCGTCTCATCTTTTATTAACTCGGCTATACCTCCTGAAATCGTCACGGGTACATCATTATCGCGAAAGTGAAAAGACTTCTCAGCAATCGTTACGCGCAACTTTTCGGCTACAGACAGAGTCGCTTCGATACTGGTCTCAGGTAATAACATTACAAATTCTTCCCCTCCAAATCGAGCCAGAAAATCCGTCCCACGGCTATGTTTATGCAGTGTCTCAGCGACTACTTTCAACACCCGATCACCTGCCGCATGTCCGTAAGTGTCATTGACGTTTTTAAATTTATCTACGTCCCAGACAATCATACACAGTTTGGACTCATATCGACGACACCGAGCAATCTCTTCGGCAATGCGTTCCTCATAAGCCTGACGATTGGGAATCCCGGTTAAAACATCTCGATAGGCCTGCTGTTGAGTTTCTTGCAGGCGACTTCGTAAATGTTCGCCGTTTTCTTCCATTTTAGATATTTTTTCAAGTAATTTCTGTACATGCATTTCTGATGACTTGAGTCGTACCGATTCGTTCTCACCAAAAACCTGTAAATGTGTGTCGATTGCATCCAGTCGCGCTGAAATCGCATCTTTTAACTCGATAATATCATCGACTGATTTAATCGATGCCTGTATCGTATCGATCTCATCATGTACAGCCAGATCCATCTTTTGATTATTTTGAGAACTTAACTCGTTAAACTCACTGCTTTTCTGTAACCCCGCATCTACGTCCTTTAAGCGAGTACTAAGCTGTACAAAAAATCCCTCTAACTCTTCGCGCTGAAAAGAAAGCCGCTGACATATTTCCGCGACTACTTCTGCTAGCGAATTCAAACAGTGAATTAACGATTCCAGGTCATCGTCTCTACCTGCATAATATTCTTCTAATTCACAGATGCGTTCCCTCATATCGGATGGCGGTTGAAGTTGATTAAAAAATTCCTTTACCGCTGCTGACAGCACTTGAATGGAATCGTTTTCAAGCATTACTGGTTTTTCTTCGTCTGGAATATAGGCCGCTTCGATTTGTTGGGCAATTACATCCACGATGGCAATTAAATCTCGGCGAGCACGAGCACGATTAGTATGTTTTTTTAAGGCCTGAAAATTAATTCGACGCTTAACTATATCCGGCATGCGCAAGGTTAACTGCAGAAGCAAATCGCCAACAGCCGGTGCTACCAGATTCTGGGAGCTTCGTTTATTTTTATCGCCATCCGGGACAAGATCATCTAGTACTGTATCTTTCTCATCAGACTGACTTTGAGTAAAATCAATCCCTGTGTTCGTTTCCCTGTTATCCTGCTCATCATTTTTATCTGTATCAATATCACCTTCTTTTTTATTGCGTGATAAAATGCGCTCCAGTAGTTTAGTTTTTCGAGCTGCTTTTTTCTCATCAACAGGAGGATCCATCACATCCCGAATAAATGCGATGAATTCGTCATTCATTGAATCGGCCGCCGATTCACGGCTGAGGTTCCTGGCGTCTTTCTTTAGTTTCCTGAAATCTCGCTTAAGCTGACTCGGAATATCCAGTTGTTCAATAATTTTTGTCACTAAAACAGCTGGATGGGTTTGCCTGCGATCTTTCTTACGTAACTTGTCTAATTCGGCAACGTTCTCACTGATATCTTCAATAAGATCCCGCATCTGTAAAATATCGCGTCCATCTCGAACTGCATTGCGAAGCTCAGTTAACTGTTTTGTTAAGATTGAATGACGATTATCAGCGGCAAGCGTCAGGCGTGAAATAAGTTGCCTTAATAAACGTTCTACTTCTCGCCATGATTTTTCTTTATCTTCAAGATCATCCAGTGATTCATAATAACGTAATTTCCAGCGATTCTCGGCAACAGTTTCTTTTTTTACCTCACTCATAATCTAATGTCGATCCAATACTGGCTAAGCAGCTCGGCGAGTAAATTCTATATCTTCCGGTACGATTACTTCCAACATAATCGGTAAATGATCTGAACAGGGATGATTTAATACTTTTGCTTCTTTAATTCTTAAATCGGAAGTTACTAATATATGATCGATATGATGTTGAGGGCGCCAACTAGGAAATGTGTAGATCTCTTCTTCAGGAACGCATAAATCTGTATTATTAAACAACCGGCGCATTTCTTTACTGTCTAACTTACAATTCATGTCTCCCATCACGATAGCATGTCTGTGCCGATTAATCACATCGCTGATAAAGCCAAGCTGCTTGTTCCTGGCACGAGTGCCAAGCGACAGGTGCATGACAATTACGGCAAGAGAATTTTCACGACGTCCAAAGCGAGCAAGAATAGCATTGCGGCCCGGAATTAAAGTCGGCAAATTAATATCACTCACTTCTGCGGGATGAAAATGACTCAACAGTCCATTGCTATGCTGGGCAAAGCGTCCTAAATTTCGATTAACCTGATGATACCAGTACGGAAAACCAGCCTGATAGGCAAGATACTCAACCAGGTTTATGTAATTACTGCGAATCGAACCTGCGTCGACTTCCTGTAAGCCAATTATATCAAAACCACGAATCAGGTCGGCGACCTTTTCAAGATTTTGTAAACGTTGGTTATGCGGAATCAGATGTTTCCAGCTGTGGGTCACATAGTGGTGCGGGCGTCGAGTACTGATCCCAACTTGAACATTGTAACTTAACAGGCGCAGGGTTTGCCCGGTCATCAAAATACACCACCACTGGAAAATACTTAATTTATTTATATTTTAAAATTACTGAAAACCCTGATCAATTCAGAGTTTCCTGCAACCCATTAACGGGTTGCCAAAATCGAGCGCATTAAGCGATTGATTTTGCGAAGCAAACAAAAAACACTTCTTTCTTTAGGCTCTGACAATACAGGACTTGATTGTTCAAAGCGTCTATATCGGGCAAACCATCTCGCCCAGTTTACTCGTTAATTTCAGGTTTTCACTATAATCTACTGGACAATCTATCACACTCACCACATCATTTTGTAATGCTTCCTGCAGGGTCGGTAATAATTCCTGGCCTTTCTCAATACGATATCCTTTGGCTCCAAACGATTCGGCCAGTTTAACGAAATCCGGATTATTAAAATCAACGTGCGATTTTCGTCCAAATTGCGCCATTTGTTTCCATTCAATGAGGCCGTAGGCACTATCACTCCAGATTAAAATCACGATAGGCGTTTTATAGCGCATCGCCGTTTCAATTTCCTGCACATTCATCATGAAGCCCGCGTCACCAGTAACCGCAACCACCTGCCGATCCGGAAAAGCTAATTTTGCCCCGATGGCCCCTGGTAATGCAATGCCCATACTCGCAAAACCATTTGAAATTATGCACGTATTTGGATATTCACAGCGAAACATCCGTGACATCCACATCTTGTGTGCGCCAACATCAGAAAGTGCAATCCCTTCCAAATCCATGGCCGTGCGTAAATCCCAGATAATTTTTTGCGGCTTAACCGGCAGCGATGGATCATCTTTATGCTGATTCATGTCATCAATCAGCGCTTCACGCAATGCACGCATCGCATTGCCCGTGGACGGGCTGGCGACCTTGCTAATTTGAATCAACGAATGTTTAATGTCACCTACCACGCCCACTTCAATATTATAGTAGGCATCGACTTCCGCCGGTGAGCTATCAATATGAACAATGATTCTATCCTTGGTCGGATGCCAGAGATAGGGATGGTATTCGACCAAATCGTAACCAATACAAATGATCACATCGGCACGGCTAAAACCACAACTAACATAATCATTTGCCTGCAATCCTGCACTGCCCAGGGCCATTGGGTGCTTAAACGGTATGACACCCTTGGCCATAAACGTATTGGCAACTGGAATGCGTAACGCTTCTGCAAATTCAGCTAATTGCTTCCAGGCACGACCACGAATCACCCCATTACCCGCCAGTATGATTGGATTTCTGGCTTTGGAAATAAGCTCGGCCGCAGCATCAATTCGCTCGCCCGGCGGTTCAGGTGAGTGAGGGTGCTTAACCGGCAGCGGTTCGTCATCAACCTCCATCTCGGCAATATTCTCAGGAAACTCAATAAAGCTGGCACCGTACTTTTCAGTCTGTGCGATCTTAAACGCCTTACGTACAACTTCCGAAATAATATTGGGAGTTAATAAACGGGACGAATATTTACTGATTGGTTGAAACATGAGCTCCAGATCCAGCACCTGGTGAGACTCTTTGTGCAGGCGGTGGGTGCTGGCCTGACCTGCAATCGCCACCAGCGGAGCATGATCCATATTGGCATCGGCTACACCCGTCACCAGATTGGTCGCTCCCGGCCCTAACGTAGCCAGACAGACTCCGGCTTTACCGGTCAGACGACCATAGACGTCAGCCATAAAGGCCGCACCCTGCTCATGTCTGACGGTGATGAATTTGATCGTTGAATCTAACAGCGCATCCATGACATCCAGATTTTCTTCACCTGGAATACCAAAAATATACTCGACACCTTCATTCTCTAAACATCGTACAAATAACTCTGCGGCCTTCACATTAGTCTCCTTCCATGCAGCATGAACTTAATCTAAGTTCACTATCGGCTAATTTACCGCATACCTTTATATATAGCCTGATATTCTTGTTATTTCCTGGCTTGAGACTCTTTGTTGATGAGAAAGTCCATGACTTTAAGCATTCCTGCCTGCCCATTCGTCAAACTGGCGTGGGTACGATAGCGCCCATTGATGATAATGGTCGGCACTCCGTCAATACCATAACGTTTTGTGAGGTCTATGGCGCGATTTAATTTCATGTTAACGCCAAATGAGTATAAAGTGTCCAAAAATTCACTTTTATTAACACCCTGTTTTTCGAAAAAGTCCGCCAACGCTTCCTTGGTCAATAGCTTTTGTTTTTGTTGATGGATGGCCGTAAACAAGGGGGTATGAATTTTATCCAGTACACCCAATAATTCAGCCGCATAATAAGCCCGAGCATGTAACTCCCAGCTACGCCGATTACCAAACACCGCGGGTATACGGATAACCTCAACATTGCTGGATTGTTTTTTCTTCCAGGCATTAAACGGTTTTTCAAATTTGTAGCAATGGGGACAGCCATACCAGAACATCTCTACGACTTCGATCTTGTTTTCACTTGTGGTGCGAACAGGCGGCGTAACAAGTTGATATTCGATACCTTCATCTATGCCTGAAGCGTTTGCTTGCATGGCGATGCCACTCAAAATCAAACCTGTAAATAAAAAACGTATCCATTTCAACATAGACTGCTCCTGATTATTAAACTTAAAATCGATAGTGAAGGGTTAGATAGATGTTTCCGATGTTGGTTCCCACATTATTCCCATCGTGCCTGATCATGCTCAGCATAGAATAGTTTTTCAGAGCTGCGAAATTAATCGACACCGAGCACAGCGTATCCTATAGCTCACCATAAGCATGCAGGCCGGACAGGAATATATTCACACCAATAAAGGCAAAGGTCGTGATCAACAAACCGACTACCGCCCACCAGGCTAGCGGTGTACCCCGTAAGCCTTTCATCAGGCGCATATGTAACCAGGCAGCATAGTTTAACCAGACGATTAACGCCCAGACTTCTTTGGGATCCCATGACCAGTACCCTCCCCAGGCCTCAGCGGCCCAGGCGGCACCCAGTACAGTGGCAATGGTAAAAAAGCCAAAGCCCAGCGCAATCGACTTGTGCATCACATCATCGAGCATATCGAGTTTGGGTAAATTAGAATCGCCGATAAGACGCATCGCTCGCACAATACCAAAACCCAGCACCCAGAATACCGCGCAGACGGCAAGCGCGTAAGCAAAATTTAATCCAACCGTGCTAAACGAGTCGGCACCAAATTGAGCCAAAAAGGTCAGCATCGCAATCATAAAAATCAACAGCTGCGCGATCACCTGATTCGAAATATTCGGTGTACGCGCTTGTTCAATAAACAGGAAAAACATACCGAGCATCGCCGCCAACGCAAAAGCACCATAACCAATAAAATTCGCCGGCACGTGGATTTTCATCCAGTAACTTTGCAACGCGGGTACCAGCGGCGCGATCTCATGCGCACCTTTACTAAAGTGATACCATAATAAAAAACCCACCGCAGCACTGATCACCAACAAGACAAAACCGCCCATTGTTTTGGTTTTGTATTTACGTTCATAAAATAAATAGATCAAACCGGTCACGATCGCAAATAAAATAAAGACTTCGTATAAATTACTCACCGGGATATGACCCATGTCCGGACTCAGTAAATACGACTCACGCCAGCGCACCATCAAACCAACAAAACCCATGGTGGTCGCGGTCCAGGTCATCGCCGTCGCAACTTTACCGGCATAGACATTTTGTAAAGCCAGATGATAAAAATATACAAAAGTGGCCATGATGTATAAGGCGCTCATCCACATGATCGCCGAGGTGCTAGAGATAAAATACTTAAACAGGAATTTACTGTTTTCCTTATCACTCAGACTGGACAAAGCGCTAATCGCATCCGGGGCCGACATGCCCTTTTCTTTTAATGCCATCACCGCCGGTTCATAAAGATAGACAGCAATTAAACTCAAAAAAGCAATCGCGGCCATCAGCATGCGCGAGGGTTTCCACCACCAGCCCAGTACGATTAAACTGAGACCCGTACCAAATAGAATCCCAACCTCATAACCGTCCATTAAATAGCTATAAAGGTGATAAGTATATACCGTACCGTAAGCGACAAAGGCGGCAAAAGCCCAGTCGACAATACTCAGATTTTTAATAAATGATTCTCGTTTTAAATCATCGTGCATGACTTCATTTGTAACTGACATGGTACTGACCTCAATTAATTTTGCGTTTCAGAGTCTACTTATTCAGGCCCAGGACGCGTTCAAGTTTTTCCACCACCTGCTGATAATGGCGTTTAAAATCAGCGGTATTACGACTGCCGCTGCCAGCAAATACCAACATCGGCTGACCGGACTCATCCTTGTAGATCACTGCCCAGAGACGTTGCTGGTTCAAATATAATAGTAAGAATATACCGATAATGGTCATTAAAGAACCGAAATAGAACACATTTTTACCCGGTAATCTGGCAATCGACAGCCCAGAGGACTCCACATGGGTAAAATCGGCTAACTGGGCATAAAATGGCGTCCCATATAAGTGCAAACCACTTAATGTGGCCAGCGCATCGAAATAGAATGCTTGCTGGGCATCGCTGATTGGTTTCTTGTCATCAACCCCTTCCTGCCGTAAAACATCCATATAGATAGCTTGCATCAAAGTATTTAATACTTTTTGATAGGCCTCCGCCATCTTGTTCTTTTCTTCATTGCTTATTTCGGCCTTGTTGATATGACGTTTAATGGCATCAAAGCCGCCAAAATTAAAACGATCAAGTAAATCCATCATCGTTTTAACTACGTCACCTTTATATTTATCTTTGCCTGGCGCATTCTCTAATGCCGACGAAACCGTCTTGATGGCGATCGCCTGGGCACGCTCTGAATTATTTAACTGCGCATGAAAATTCATAAAACGGTTAACGGTAAAATTGTCATCGGCTGGTATATGTAGATAACGATATGCATCGGAGGGGTTCGTGCGCATACCGGATATAAATATATATCGACCATCTTGTATCACCGGTGACATATAGTTGTTATATTCACGAGCCTGACCACTTTTATCACGCACCTTAAAAACAAAGCTTGAGCCATCGTTAACAAACTTCTTACCTTTCGGGTCACCAACCTGGGCAGGTCGCACGTTGTATTTTTTAAAATCGATGATCTCCAGAGTTAACTGCCCCTGTGCGGTGTCTAATACACGTTCTCCACGCACAACGGTATCGACTTCCAGGACGCGCTTTTTATAATCGTAAAATGGCCAGATTTTTAATTTGAGTTTAGATCCACCGTCTCCAAACGAGGCCTGATATATTGTATAACCGCGATAGTAAAGCGGCTTGTTCACAGCAATGGTCTGCTCGAATTGCACATCTTTATCTTTGTCGATGATGATTAGATCACTTTCAAACGATTTGGGCGCCCCCGAATCGTAATGTTCAACCCGAAAATCTTTTAACTCGATGGCAAACGGAAGATACTGCACCAACGAGCCATCGCGCACTCTCAATAAAGTGAAATTCGTCTTTTGGCCTTCGGAGATAGAAATATTACCGCGAAATGAAAACAGGGTATCGGGTTGCAGCTGGCTTTCTTTGGGCATGTCCTTCACATAAATCGATGTTTTATCAATTGAGCGCTTGCCGCTCCATTCGAGGAAGGCAATATCCATCGTGCTATCCATGATAAATCCAAGTGGCACCACGATCATGCCCATATGACCCAGGATATAACCCAGTCGATTCCATCGTCCCCGCATTCCGGCAACAATCACTCGATCATCATGGTGTTTTATTTTAGTTTTATAACCCTGGACACTAAACAGTAATGTGATATTTTTTATCGCTGATTCCTCATCTCCATTTAACCGCCAGGTACGCGCACCCTCGATTAATTTTATCGACTTGAGCTTGCTGTTTAAACGGAAATTTCGCATCTCTTGCAGCATGCGGGGAGCATTTCGATAAATGCAGACGCTGGTCGAGGTCATTAGAAACGCCAGCAGTACCGCAAACCAGCTGGCGCTATAAATATCGTATAAATTAAGCGTTAAAAAGAATTCATGCCAGAACGGGCCAAACTTGATAATGTAATCCGTATACGGTTCATTCTGCTTTAACACCGTACCGATTGCCGAGGCAATGGCAATAATGACAAAAATCGTAATCGCCAGATTCATCGAACCTAGAAAATCCAGCACAACGCTGCGTCGGGAAATCGGGATACTGCTTGCCTGGACTGCTGGTTCTGATTCTGTCATTCAAATTTCAATTATGCTGGATCGGTTATAATTATCCTGGCATTTCTAAAACCAGGAAAACAAAAAAAAGGTGGCCTGATACATATTCAGGCCACCTGTTAGAGTGCATTACTATCTAAAGATTCCGTTCCCAGACTGAATAACTGCTTATTTTAAGCCTGAAATATAATGCGCAACGGCTTCAATTTCCTCATCGTACATACGTTTGGCAATATCACGCATGATCTTGCCCGCATCGTCTTTTTCGTCAAAAGCACGGGTCTTGCCCGCGCGATAATCCGTAAGACTTTTCACTGTATATGCCTCATTTTGACCACTTAAGGCTGGAAAACCAGCAGGCTTATTACCTGAGCCGTTAGGACCATGACAGCCCATACAGGCCGAGATGCCTTTGCTTTCATTACCACCCCGATAAAGACGCTCACCTAATACACGTTTGGCTTCATCCGTAGCCGCACCAATGGTAGTCTTTTGCGAGGCAAAATAAGCCGCTAAATCCTGCATATCCTGATCGTTCAAATTAGCAACCTGGCCTTTCATGATGGCCTCGTTGCGTTTGCCTGATTTGAAGGCCTGCATTTGTTTAACCAGATAATTAGCATGTTGCCCGGCTAACTTTGGATAATTAGGAATCGTGGCATTACCATCTGCACCATGGCAACCGGCACAAACCTGAGACTTACCTTTGCCAACCGTTGCATCACCTGCAGCAAAGGCAGGCAACGCAAAGGTCAAAGCAATACAACTTACGATAAAACGTGAAATCATTTTGAGCCTGCTACCATATAATCAACCGCCGCTTTAACCGCATCATCCGATAAATCAGTACGTCCGCCCTTGGCCGGCATCACGCCCTTTTCGCCTTTAAAACCCTTGATAGAATGTTCGTATAATTTATCATTCCCCTGGGCAATGCGTGCTTTCCACGCCGCTTTGTCACCAACTTTGGGCGCACCGGCTGCACCCGTACTATGACAGGCCATACACGCATTTTTGTATGTATCTTCGCCACTCGCTTGAACCGAGCTTACAGCCCCCATTAAAGTGGCCGCAGATAATGCAATAATTAACTTTTTCATAACGTTCTCCATTAATAAATAATCAGTTAAGACCGATTCCTGTCCTTACCAGGCTGCTCTGATTAACCCCTAAAGGTGTCACTTTGATCTTTATGACTTAATCAGAGCTTCCTGAACCACAATAAGGCATAATTGCCCGAACAAGAATCTCCAAAAATGGGTGCCTTTATACAAATAGTCGCATGTCGGGTCAAGCAAACAATAAGAATATTTCCAATAAACGTAATCTGTTGGCACCGGCCCAATTCCTGCTCAGCAGCCCGGATATGGCCCATGTTCCAGCTGATAATGCGTTTGAGGTGGTGTTTGCCGGACGCTCAAACGCCGGAAAATCCAGTGCTCTCAATGCCTTGTGTGGGCAAAAATCACTGGCCCGGACCAGTAAAACGCCTGGCCGTACCCAGCAACTTGTCTTTTTTGCCCTGGATGATACTCACCGTCTGGTCGACCTGCCGGGGTATGGCTATGCCAAGGTCTCAGCCAATATGCAGCGGCGCTGGCAGCACACCCTGGATGAATTTCTGACTACCCGCAAGTCATTGAAAGGTCTGGTATTAATGATGGACAGTCGCCACCCCATGCGAGAATTTGACGTCCAGTTGTTGGAATGGTGTGCCCACCAGGGCATGCCGGTATTGGTTCTCCTGACCAAGGCCGACAAACTCAAGAATGGGCCAGCCAAAAATACCCTGTTGCAGGTTAAAAAAGACCTGAGTGAGTTACCCGATGTGACTGTTCAGCTATTTTCTGCGTTAAAAATGACCGGCCTGATCGAAGCACGACGTCATATTGTCCGCTGGCTCGAATTATCTAAATAAGTTGTTAGGGTTAGTTAAAGTTAATGGGGTCAGACTCCATTGAAGCTTTGGTCTATATTTAACCGTCAATGGAGTCTGACCCCATTGAAGCTTTATTACAGGCAAAGAAAACCCCAGGTATTGGGGGAATAACACCTGGGGCTAAATACACACCCGACTTGGGGAATCGAGTGCTAAGTTATCCCGCCAGGGAGGATGCGGGAACTAACTCTTAACCTAACCTTCTTGAGAATTCAATCAGAACGCTCATAGTGTATGACTGGTTAAATTAAGAAAGGTTCAACCTCTCTGGACTTTATGCGCCGTAGTGTGAACTATAAATTTATAAATTACAAACACAATTTAATGTGCCTGATCCCAGTCATTACCCACACCAATATCAACGATTAAAGGCACAGATAATGATGCGGCCTTAATCATTTGTTCGCGGATCATGTTTATGCTGTTGTCTAAAATGTCTGTCTTAATTTCAAACACCAACTCATCATGTACCTGCATGATCATTTTTATATCGAGCTCTTGTTCATAAATAATTTTATCTAAATTAATCATCGCAAACTTTATGATATCGGCTGCGGTACCCTGCATCGGTGCGTTAATCGCAGTACGTTCCGCGTATTGACGTCGCATTGCATTTGATGCATTGATCTCATGCAGATATAAGCGCCGCCCAAATACGGTTTCAACATAACCTTGTTGCCGAGCCTGTTCACGTGTCTTATCCATATAATCCTTAACACCGGGATAACGTGAAAAATACAGATCGATATACGATTGCGCCTCATGGCGACCCACTCCAAGTTGTTTGGCCAGACCAAACGCCGACATGCCATAGATCAAACCAAAGTTGATCGCCTTGGCGGAACGTCGTTGTTCATTGGTGACTTGTTCATTATCCTGCGCAAACACCTCGGCGGCGGTGGCACGATGGATATCTTCACCCGCGGCAAAGGCTTTTAACAAACCTTCATCGCCGGATAGATGCGCCATGATGCGTAATTCAATCTGCGAGTAATCTGCGGCCACGACTTTGTAGCCCGCCTCGGCAATAAACGCCTTGCGGATACGCCGACCCTCTTCACTTCGGATCGGAATGTTTTGCAGATTCGGTTCGCTGGACGACAAGCGCCCGGTGGCCGCCACCGCCTGATGATACGAGGTATGCACGCGACCGGTGTTGGCATCAATCATCTCTGGTAACTTGTCGGTGTAAGTAGATTTCAGTTTACTCAAACCGCGCGTCTCTAAAATAAGTTTCGGTAACGCATAGTCTTCGGCGAGTTCCTGCAACACGGCTTCGGCCGTAGATGGCTGCCCTTTGGGTGTTTTGGAGATAACCGGCAGGCCTAACTTATCAAACAGGATCGCCTGGATCTGTTTCGGCGATCCCAGATTAAATTCTTCGCCGGCCTCTGCGTAAGCCTGCTTTTCCAGTTCGATTAAACGTTCACTGATCTGTTCGCTTTGGGTTAATAATTTTTCCTTGTCGATCAAAACCCCGATGCGTTCCATGCGTGACAGCACCGGGATTAACGGCAATTCAATTTCCTTAAAAACCTTAACTAGACTTTCATGTTGTTGCAGTTGTGGCCACAGGGTCTCATGCAACTGCAGCGTGACATCGGCATCTTCGGCCGCGTATTCGCTGGCCACATCAATCGTGACCTGTTCAAAGCCGATCTGTTTGGCCCCTTTACCCGCCACATCTTCATAGTGAATGGTTTTATGATCCAGATGTTTCAGTGCCAGCGTATCCATGTCATGACGTGAGGCGGTGCTATCTAATACATACGACTCCAGCATCGTGTCGTAGGCGATGCCCTGCAGCTGGATATCATAGTTGGCCAACACACTCATATCGTATTTTAAATTTTGACCGAGCTTTAATTGTTTGGGGTCTTCGATAATAGATTTAAACTTGGCCAACACCTGATCGCGATCAAGTTGCGCCGGCACACCTTCATAATCATGTGCAACCGGCACATAGGCAGCCTTGCCTGTCTCGTCAGAGAATGACAGCCCGACAATCTCGGCCTGCATGTAATTTAAACTGGTGGTCTCCAGGTCAAAGGCAAACACCTCGGCCTTGTTTAATCGGTTTAACCAGTTATCCAGTTCGGCTAATTCAAATATCGTCTGGTAGTCTTTTTTAACTTCGGAGTGTGTCGCTGCCGCCTCGCCCTGCTCGTTCGCTAAAATTTGAGCTAACCAGGTACGAAACTCAAAACGAGAAAAATGTTCACGCAGGATTTCGCTATCAACCTCATTCATTTTGATCTGATCGGGCGTAAGCTCTAAATCGACATCGCATTTTATCGTGACAAGCTCTTTTGACAGCGGCAGTTGCGGCAAGGTTTCTCTTAAATACTCGCCAACCTTACCTTTGAATTCATCGGCATGGGCCATGATGTTTTCCAGGGTTTTATATTCCGCCAGCCATTTCACTGCGGTTTTCGGCCCGACCTTGGGCACCCCCGGTACGTTATCCACGGTATCGCCGATCAGGGTCAGATAATCAATAATCGATTCCGGTGGCACCCCGAATTTATCGATCACACCCTGGCGATCCATGCTGGTCTCGGTCATGGTGTTGATCAGGCTTACGTGTTTATCTACCAGCTGGGCCATGTCTTTGTCGCCGGTGGAAATGACCGTATCAAGACCCAGTTCGCTGGCCTGCCGGGCCAGGGTGCCGATCACATCATCGGCCTCAACACCGCTAACGCATAACAGAGGAAACCCCATGGCCCGAACAATCTCATGAATGGGTTCAATTTGAACGCGCAGCTCATCCTGCATAGGGGGACGGTTGGCCTTGTACTCGGGATACAGGTCATTACGAAAGGTTTTACCTTTCGCATCAAAAATTACCGCAATCGGATCATCGGGATAATCCTGTTGCAATCGTTTTAACATATTGATCACGCCATAGATCGCACCGGTCGGTTCTCCCTTAGAGTTACTAAAATCCTTCATCGCATGGTACGCACGGAAGAGATAGGATGAGCCGTCTACTAAAATGAGTTTCTGTTTCGCCGTCTTTGTCATGGCGACTATTATCGAGGTTTTATACCTGAGTGGCTACTGCTTGTTGGAATAGCCGACGGCCTATGTGGTTTAAAAAAATCAAACCGCTACACTGAATATGTAAGCTCTGTCCCCACCGTGCCCGGAGGACGAGGGCTGTAAATAGTTAAATTTGTATTTGAATGGAATTAATCGTGTTCGACTTAATCAAACAAGTAACACTCAACGCTCTTTTGATGGATATAAAATGAACGAAAAACCCTGGCAACGACAAGCCTGCATAAACCCAAAGACAGACAGTGCATTGTCGCGAGAGTCGTGGAAGATTTTTCAGATCATGGCCGAATTTGTAGAAGGCTTTGAACGGCTGGCCTGCATCAAACCCTCGGTTAGCGTGTTTGGATCCGCCCGACTAAACAATGAGCATCCATTTTATACGCTGACGGTAGATATATCGCGCGCCTTATCCGATGCCGGCTTTTCCGTGGTCAGCGGTGGCGGCCCCGGCCTCATGGAGGCCGCCAATTTAGGGGCTTATGAAGGGCGTGCCAATAGCATTGGCTTAAACATACAATTGCCTCATGAGCAGGTGAATAATCCCTATCAGGATATTTCTCTCAGCTTTCAACATTTTTTCGCGCGTAAAGTGATGTTTGTAAAATATGCGTCTGCCTATGTGGTCATGCCCGGCGGATTTGGTACTCTGGATGAATTCGCTGAAATATTAACGCTGGTACAAACGGGTAAATCACGTAAAATCCCCATCATCCTGGTGCATAAACCCTTCTGGCAGGGCTTACTCGACTGGCTAAAGGCCAGCATGGTGAGTCATAAAACCATCAAGCCCGAGGATCTGGACCTTATTCAAATACTAGAAACCCCACAGGAAATTCTGGATGCGATCTTTACTCACTATGAACACCGAGGCTTTGAACCTTCGGCAGAAGAAGCTGAAAAACTGCTGCACCTTTAGTGTGCTGTTTTATTTTTTTCTGATCCCGACAGGATATGCGCTTGGCGACACCCCTGCACCGCCTCAACAAGGTGAAAAGACCAGGGCAAGCGCTGCGAAGGAAACGGCTCCACCGGCATTACCAAAAGAGCAAACGTCCCCAGAAAAACAACCTGGCGGGAAATCCATCATGCAAACCCACCCACCCGTTGTAACAAAAGATAAGGGGCCGGCCAGCGATGACAGTCGCAACATACCCGAACCCGAGGTCAATATTATTCACCGCAAGAACACGACGATTGAGGAATATCGAATCAATGGGCGCCTGCGCTATGTGAAGATTACCCCGAAAAATGGCAAGCCTTACTACCTGGTGGATAAAGACGGCGACGGTGAACTGGAGACCCGGCATAGCGATCTGGATGGCATCCCGCCAATTAACGAATGGATCCTGTTAAAATGGTAATATACGGCTAGCCTGTGGATAAGTTTGTGGAAAATTCTGATGACCGGAAATCGAAATACCACTAGTCGTATAAAAACAACAACATAAGTTCTGCGCCACTCTATAATATTGATATAATTCAATTAGATAGCCGTACTTTATAGCAGCAGCAAGACAACGCCATTAAATCGCCACGTAACTTGTTGATTTTTAACATTGTGCATAACTAAATCCATTAACCACTATTTAACTAGGTGTGAATGCCATTAATGGCCGCTAAATCGTTAAAATATACCGCCAGCCAGTTTGCACAGCGTATAGATCAGACCATTGATATGCTGGGCCGAGGCATTGCCTGGATGACCATTGCGATGGTACTGATCATGGCCACCGTAGTCGTATTGCGTTTCGTGTTTGATATAGGCTGGGTATGGTTGCAGGAGAGCGTGAACTACCTGCATGCGTACATTTTTATGCTCGGCGCCGCCTATACTCTCCGCCATGATAGCCATGTCAGGGTCGACGTGTTTTACCGACAGATGTCTATAAAACGCAAGGCGCTGGTTGATCTCCTGGGCACCTTGTTTTTACTCATTCCAGTTTGTGGCTTTATTTTTTATGCCAGCTGGGCAGCGACACTTGAATCCTGGTCTGCACTTGAAGGTTCCCAGCGTACCGGCGGTCTCGACTTCGCTTATATTCTCAAATCGAGCATGTTGTTGATGCCTGCACTGCTTATCTTGCAGGGCCTGGCCATCAGCATTCAAAAATCATTAATTATTATCGATCCATCCGCAAACCCACCTGATTCACGGGGATTATCGAATGGCTGAGTTGATGATCATCTTATTAGTATTGACGGTATTTCTGATTTTGCTCAGTGGTTATCCCGTCGCGTTCGCCTATGGCGGGGCCGCTTTGTTTTTCTATTTCATCGGCATCATGTTTATGCCCAATATCTTTGATGGCACGGCCATGAATCTGTTTGATAATAATCTGGTCGGCCTGATTTCCCGGCGGGACATGCTCATCGCCGTGCCGTTGTTTGTATTTATGGGCGTCATGCTCGAACGTTCAAAGGTAGCTGAAAATTTACTGGAGACCATGGGCTTGTTATTCGGCCCGGTGCGGGGTGGATTGGGAATCTCAGTTTTGTTGGTGGGGGTGTTGCTGGCCGCCAGCACCGGTATCGTCGGCGCGACGGTTGTGACGATGGGATTGTTGTCATTACCGACCATGTTAAAACGAAATTATGATCCCAAGATTGCCGCCGGCACGATCTGCGCATCAGGAACATTGGGCCAGATCATTCCCCCGTCGATCGTTTTAATCCTGCTCGGCGATCAGATTGCCAGTGAATACCAGAACGCCCAGTCATCAATGAACAACTTCGCACCGGACACCGTGTCGGTCGGCGATCTGTTTGCCGGAGCCTTGATTCCGGGTTTAATTCTGGTCGGCCTGTATCTTGTGTATTTAATGGCCGTCGCCTATTTCAAACCCGATAGCATGCCGGCTATTCCCAAAGAAGAACGTAACCTGGATCGCCAGCAACTATTGCTTAAAACCCTGACCGCGCTCGTTCCTCCAGTTTTATTGATTGTACTGGTGCTGGGCGCTATTTTTGTCGGTGCCGCCGCCGCTTATGAAGCCGCCTCTATTGGTGCACTCGGTGCAATTGCGCTGGCCGCGGTTAATAAAAAACTGGACTGGAATATCCTGCGTGAAGTCATGCGTAGCACGGTGCGCATCACCAGCATGGTATTTCTAATCTTCATCGGCGCCATGTTGTTTACTGCCACCTTCAAGGGCTTCGGTGGCAATGAGATCGTTGAAGGTTTACTGGTCGATTTACCCGGTGGTGTATTCGGTGCCATGTTTATCATCATGCTAATTATGTTTTTACTCGGTTTTATTCTGGACTTTATTGAAATCAGTTTAGTCATCGTACCGATCGTGGCACCAATTATTTTTATGTTTGGCTTTGACCCTGATACCGGCATTCAGGATCCAACCCAGATAATTCACCCCGTCTGGTTCGGGGTGATGATTGCCATAAATTTACAAACGTCTTTTTTAACCCCGCCGTTTGGCTTTTCATTATTTTATTTACGGGGCGTGGCTCCAGCTGAAATCACGACCATGGATATTTATAAAGGTGTGATTCCGTTTATTGGTATTCAGCTATTCACCCTGGTATTGCTGGCACTCTGGCCCGAACTGGCCACCTGGCTAGCCGACAAGATCTAGCAATCACCATGACACGCTCAAAGTGGTTTGCAATTATTTTTATTGGCACAGCCCTTCTCATTAGCTACGTAATCATGCAGCGCATACCCCATGATGTTGTACTACACATTAATGATAAGTGGCATGTTATGTTGATCAACGAAAATCAGACTAACCATATTCGCTTCGACTCACAACAGTTCAAACTCATCAAACAGGATAAAGCCAACCTTTGGTTAAGCGGCATGGGCGAACTTCGTTGGCAACAACATTCCATCACAGTTAAGGAATTAGATCTCACTTTTAATAAGACCGTAATTTCAACATCAAAGAAGTTATTGGTCGTAAATCTGTTTTTTTATCCCGATGGCCGTGTGCTAAAAGGCAAAGCTGGGCTAAAATAATATCAACTACGAATAAAATATTAATCAGGTACGCAAATGAGCAATAAAAAAGAAATCAGTGAAGAACAGTGGCAACAACAGCTCACGGCAGACGAATACAACATTACTCGTAAACACGGAACCGAGCGTGCCTTTACCGGTAAATACTGGGATTGCAAGGAAAAGGGACAATACACCTGTAAGTGCTGCGGTGAACCGCTTTTTCTATCGGATACCAAATTTGATTCTGGTACAGGTTGGCCGAGCTTTTTTCAACCTGTTGATAAACAGGCGATAGGTGAAACCCGTGATATGACGCTGGGTGTGGAACGTGTCGAAGTTCATTGTAATAAATGCGATTCGCATCTTGGGCATATCTTCCCGGATGGCCCACAACCGACAGGGCTTCGATATTGCATTAATTCTGCGTCGCTCGATCTAAAAGCGGATAAAAAATAATAAATCTTTACCCAAATTAGTTTTTAGTTGCTCAGCAGAATAAATTTTTATTCTGATTAGCAAGTTTAATCAAACACACCTTCTGGCAATTCATCAAATGCAGGAATATCATCGGCAGGCGTGAACCAGCTTGCCTTCGATCCAACATATACATTCGATACTGGCTTAACCTCTACATCGCCCTCCAGACAGGCTAGCGCGATACTCAGATAACGGCTCTTACGCGGCAGGTAATTCATTAAACGCGAGCCACACTCCGAGCAAAAGGCTCTTAGCCCCGGTCGATCTTTAAATTCCGAGATCTTGTCTTCACCTTTAATGAACTTAAAGGTATCTCCTTTGGCAAACACCTGGGTCGCAAACGCCGCACCGTGGGCGCGACGACAGCGCGAACAATGACAGTTAAAGGTTTTTTCTGGAATTAATTCAACCTCAAATTC
>QILH01000261.1 GCA_003233255.1 Gammaproteobacteria bacterium
CCGTGGCCGAGTCAGATGCGTAGCATCTACGGTGATCATGATCGATTCTATGAGACTTATTTTAGCCAGTACCCCGGATATTATTTTACCGGTGACGGTGCCCGTCGCGATAAAGACGGTTACTACTGGATCACCGGACGCATGGACGATGTATTAAATGTCTCCGGCCATCGCATGGGCACCGCCGAGGTTGAAAGTGCCCTGGTGTTGCATGATGATATCGCCGAGGCCGCCGTGGTGGGTTACCCACATGAAATTAAGGGCCAGGGTATTTATGCATACGTTACCCCGATCATCGGTGTTGAACCCAGCGACAAACTCAAAGACGAATTGATCAGTTTGTGTCGTAGCGAAATCGGTGCCATCGCCAAACCTGATATTATTCAATGGGCTCCGGCGCTACCTAAAACACGTTCTGGAAAAATTATGCGGCGTATATTA
This sequence comes from Gammaproteobacteria bacterium, assembly GCA_003233255.1. Lineage (GTDB taxonomy): Bacteria > Pseudomonadota > Gammaproteobacteria > UBA6429 > Thiohalophilaceae > SZUA-24. The sequence continues at coordinate 442 of QILH01000261.1, forward strand.
AGAAAGATTGCCGAGAATGATCTTGATAATCTAGGTGATACCTCAACCCTGGCTGATCCTGGTGTCGTTACTGATCTGGTCGAAAATCGGGAAAATAAATAATTAATAGTTCTGGACATGTCGAACACAACATATAAGTTTATCCTGGAAAACGAAAACAGCCAGGCAACACAACATTCACTCAAATTACTTGATGTCGACTACCTCGGCAGCGGCGTGTATACCTGTGAAATTCAGGTCAACTCAAATGGCTTTATGTGTGATCGTATCTTTGGTTTCGATAATGACGAATACTTTCTGGCTAAATTAAAGGCCATGCTAAACAACAACGAAGGTGAAGCCACCCTGATGGAAATGCAGGCGGATAGTTTTCTGCGTTTAAAACATATCGACGCTGAAACCGTTCTTCTGACCGGCTATCTAGTGGAGCAAACTGACGTAACCCACAGTCTGGAATTCTCTTTTACACTTGATACTAAAAAAGTTACTACGTTTGTAAAAGCTTTTGAAAAAATGGTTCGCGCCAATATTTAATCTATAATTGCCGCAGTTGTTTCAATCGGCGGGCAATCTTATCTTGCCATGCGGTGCCTTCCGTCGCATGGTACAACTCTTTTAATACATCTCGCTCACCGGGTCGTTGTAATTCCGTGATTTTAAACTTACCAAATCTAAGATCACCTTTTTTGGTCACCTTGACATTAAACGCGCCAACATATTGCATCTCACCGGGCATCACCCGAAATATTTTTTGATAGGCATCGCGTTTACTGCGTGCCAGGTTGTAATTGTTGCGCGAAGAACGAAAACCCGAAATCACATATCGTCCGGGTTTTATGTTTTCCGCCATAAACACCCCGTTATTGTAAACCAGCACACGCGGTGGCTGGGTAAAGGGGGGAATATAAATACGCCCATATTCAACCAGCGTCACTCGATCAATCGCATCGTTTGTCGCTTCAACATAACCGTATATAAAACCCGAGTCATTCAACTTAATATTGTTTGGCGGTGCGCTCGTACGTGCAAGACCAGCGCAGCCGGCAACCAGACTTACCAGCAGAAATGTTGTCATCTGTGCATATCGCAATTGCATACTAAAACCTCACGCCATCCGGCATAACCATCAATATTGACTGAAACAATGCAATTAACGTGCACAAAAAAGCCCCCACCCTGAAGATGGAGGCTTTTTCGAGCCTGTTTCTCTAAATAGCGGGTTAGGCGGCGTTCACGGCCTTCATAGACAAACGGATACGACCCTGTTTATCGATTTCGAGTACCTTGACCTTAACCATCTGGCCTTCGCTCAGCTCATCGCTGACCTTCTCGACCCGTTCTTCGGATATCTGAGAGACGTGAACCAGACCGTCTTTACCCGGCAAAATATTCACAAAAGCACCAAAGTCCATCAGTTTCGCCACACGACCTTCGTAGATCCGGCCGACTTCAACATCAGCGGTGAGCTGCTCGATCATCTCACGAGCCTTCTCGGCCGCACTGGAATCATTTGAGGCAATCTTAACCGTGCCGTCATCATTGATATCAACGCTACAACCGGTTTGCTCAGTGATCGAACGAATCGTCGCGCCGCCTTTACCGATCACATCACGGATTTTATCCGGGTTGATCTTGATGGTCACATAACGCGGAGCATATTCGGACATGTCGGCACGTGTTTCGCCCAACACCGCATTCATTTCACCGAGGATAAACATGCGACCTTCTTTTGCCTGTGCCAGTGCGATTTCCATGATCTCTTTGGTGATTCCGTCGATCTTGATGTCCATTTGCAGGGCAGTAATACCATTAGCGGTTCCCGCCACTTTAAAGTCCATATCGCCCAGATGATCTTCGTCACCCAGGATATCGGATAAAACCGCAAACTCGTCGCCTTCCTTAATCAATCCCATAGCGATACCCGCGACTGGCGCAGAAAGCGGTACACCGGCATCCATCATGGCTAATGAGCTACCACAGACACTGGCCATCGAGCTGGAACCGTTTGATTCCGTAATCTCTGAGACCAGGCGAATGCTGTAGGGGAAATCATCTAAATTAGGCATCACACCGGTAACACCACGACGAGCAAGACGACCATGACCGACTTCACGACGACCCGGGCTACCAGTACGACCGGTTTCACCCACTGAATAAGGAGGGAAGTTATAATGCAGCATGAACGGATCACGGTATGAACCTTCCAGCGCATCGATAATTTGACTGTCTTTCTCGGTACCCAGTGTTGCAACAACCAGAGCCTGGGTCTCACCACGGGTAAACAGGGCTGAGCCATGAACGCGAGGTAACACACCTACTTTGACAGTAATTGGACGAACGGTTTTGGTATCACGCCCGTCAATACGAGGGTCACCGGCAATAATCTGTCCGCGCACGATTTTTTTCTTGAGCGAATCAATCTCGCCGTAAACCTCGCCATCACTGGGACTATCTTCAGCATCGGTAATCAGTTTGGCCTTGGTGGCACTGATCACAGCATCGATGGCTTCATAACGGGCCATTTTCTCGCTGATTTTATAGGCATCACGTAAGCCCGCTTCACCCTCGGCGGCAACCGCATCGGCCAACGCGGTGTTTTTCACTGGTGCAACCCATTCCATCGGGGTAACGCCCACTTCTTTCGCCAATTCTGAAATCGCCTTGATGACAGCCTGTTGTTGGTCGTGACCAAACACCACGGCGCCTAGCATCACTTCTTCCGATAATAATTTGGCTTCCGATTCCACCATAAGCACGGCATGTTCGGTACCGGCCACAATCAGGTCCAGATCCGATTCTTCCAGATCGGTCATGCTTGGGTTTAACAAATACTCGCCATCTTTGTAGCCAACGCGTGCTGCACCAATCGGGCCACTAAAAGGCGCACCGCTTAAAACCAGCGCTGCTGAAGTACCAATCAGAGCCGGAATATCGGGGGTCACATCGGGATCAAGAGAAATCACGGTGGCAATAACCTGGGTTTCCTTGGTAAAGCCATCCGGGAAAAGCGGACGGATAGGACGGTCAATCAAACGACAGGTCAGGGTTTCCGTCTCAGAAGGACGACCTTCGCGACGTAAAAAACCGCCTGGGATACGACCGGCGGCATAGGTTTTTTCCTGATAATTAACCGTCAACGGAAAGAAGTCCTTGCCTTCGCCGGAGTTTTGATCGACTACGGCGGTAACCAGGACAACGGTGTCCCCCATGCTTACCTTAACTGCGCCGTCTGCCTGGCGGGCAATCTGCCCGGTCTCCATGCGAACTGTGTGTTTGCCGTATTGAAATTCTTTTACTACAGGATCGGGTAATGACATGGGAGTCCTTTTATATTTTTGCGTTAATGCTTATTTGCGGAGGCCGAGACTTCCGATTAAATCGCGATAGCGTTGTAAATCTTTATTTTTAAGATAATCCAACAGCTTACGACGCTGACTCACCATCTGTAATAGACCCTGGCGAGAGTGGTGATCGTGAATATGGGTTTTAAAGTGATCAGAGAGATCATTAATTCGCGCAGATAGTAATGCCACCTGTACTTCAGGTGAACCGGTATCATTCGCTGCTCGCGCATGATCCTTAACTATCTGAGACTTTTGTTCGGCACTCAGAGACATTGTGTTACTCCTGTCATATATAAAATTTTAAAATATAATGGCCGCTATAGACGACAGCCAAAAATCAGGGCGTATTTTACCCGCGCATGCCCTCAAGTTACAATACTCAAGGGCGGAAAATCATGCTCTTAAGCGCATTTAAGTGCCATTTAGCTAACATTTACGAGCCTTTTCGGAGCAACTCGGCCATCGTCCATAATTTGGCCCACGCCAATGAAATTTTCGTCATTGGCAAACAGCCGCACCCAACCGCTGGTCGGGGCTTTAGCCACCTGCACAGGTTGTCCCTGGCGCACATAATAGGTTGAATTTTCACTCAAACGTACCGCCGGCCAGTTTTCCAGAGCCTGGTGCATCGGGATCATCAATTTATCCAGTTCTTCATGACCACCATCGGCGGCCACATGGGCAATAACCTCAGAAGTGACGGCCTGTTCGATATCAAATGGTCCAACCTGAGTCCGACGCAAATCCGTTAGATGCGCACCACAACCCATGACCTCTCCCATATCTTCCACCAGGGTGCGAACATAGGTGCCCTTGGAACAACGCAGGCGAAAACGAAAGCTCAGGGTATCGTGGCTAAGATAATCAAGCTCGTAGATATGTACCGGGCGCGGTTCACGCTCGACGACAATGCCCTGATGCGCTAATTTGTACAGCGGCTGGCCATTTTGTTTGATCGCTGAGTGCATCGGCGGGATCTGCTCGATATCCCCCAGGAACTGGCTCAATACTTTTTTGATCGATGCCTCATCGAACTTCGGCACCGGGCGTTCTTCAATCACCTCGCCTTCAGCATCACCGGTTGAGGTCTTCCGGCCTAACTGGCAGACGCCTTCGTAAACTTTATCAGAGTCCAGTAAAAAACTGGACAGCTTGGTCGCTTCACCCAGACACAGTGGCAACAGGCCACTCGCCAATGGATCCAGTGAGCCGGTATGCCCGGCCTTTTTGGCGAAAAAGAGTTTTTTGACTTCCTGCAGCGCAGCATTGGAAGACATCCCCACTGACTTGTCGAGCAGTAAAATACCGTTAACTGTGCGGCCGCGTTGGCGTTGGCGTCCCATTTTATTCCTTAACTCTGGTTGTTCTGATCGGATTCTATCGCCGAATCGATTAACGCAGATAAATTAGTACCGCGCTCAATGGATTCGTCGTAGACAAATTTTAAATGTGGAATGGTTCTGAGTTTTACGCGTTTCCCGAGTTCATATTGTAAGAAGCCAGCGGCGTGTTGCAGCGCATCGATTGAGGCCTTTTTGTCCTGCTCTTCATTTACAACCAGAGCGGTCACAAAAACTTTGGCATGGGCAAAATCTCGGGTCACTTCAACCGCAGAGACAGTAATCATCCCCACTCGAGGATCGTTAACTTCCTGTTGTATCAGGATAGCCAACTCACGCTGTAGTTGTTCGCCGACACGACGGGTGCGTTCAAAATCTTTTGGCATACTGTTTTTATTCTAGATGGTGGTGTAATAGATATTAGAGCGTACGTTCAACCTGTACGCGCTCATAAACTTCAATTTGATCGCCCTCTTTGACATCATTGTAGTTCTTGACGCCAATACCACACTCCATGCCCTGTTTAACTTCATTTGCATCCTCTTTAAAGCGACGTAAAGACTCCAGTTCGCCTTCGTAAATCACAATGTTGTCACGCAAAACACGAATTGGGTTGCTGCGTTTAACCATTCCATCAACCACCATACAACCGGCAATGCTGCCAAATTTTGGCGACCGGAATACATCACGCACTTCGGCCATGCCAATGATCTCTTCTTTAAACAGGGGCGCTAACATACCCGTCATCGACGCCTTAACCTCATCGATGAGTTCATAAATAATACTATAGTAATGCAGGTCAATCGCTTCTTCATCGATCATACGTTTCGCCGAGGCCTCGGCACGTACATTAAAGCCGATGATAATCGCATTTGATGCCACCGCGAGATTGGCATCTGATTCAGTTATGCCACCAACGGCACTGGCGACGATCGTCACTTTAACTTCATCGGTTGATAAATTGGTTAAGGCATCACTGATCGCTTCAACCGAACCTTGCACATCGGCCTTTAAGATCACATTCAGGCTTTGCACATCGCCTTCAGACATCTTGGCAAACATATTATCCAGTTTAGCCGCCTGTTGACGAGCCAGTTTCACATCACGATGTTTGCTCTGTCGGAACGTCGCGACTTCACGCGCCTTACGTTCATCCGCGACCACCGTGGCTTCATCACCCGCAGTCGGCACACCGGATAAACCTAATACTTCAACCGGCATTGACGGACCCGCCTCGCTTATCGTTTGGCCGCGCTCGTCAATCAACGCACGCACACGCCCATACTCTAACCCTGCTAACAGCATGTCACCTTTCTTCAGTGTGCCGCGCTGCACTAATACAGAGGCGACAGTGCCACGCCCTTTGTCGAGACGAGATTCAATAACAATACCGCGTGCCGCACCCTCGGCTACTGCTTTTAACTCCATAACCTCGGTCGTCAACAAGATAGCTTCGAGTAAGGTATCAATACCTTCACCGGTATGCGCGGATACGTTTACAAAAATCGTATCACCGCCCCAGTCTTCCGGTATGACGTCTTCCTGGCCCAGTTCATTTTTAACTCGATCGGGATCCGCCTCTGGCTTATCCATTTTATTTACCGCGATAATCATTGGCACACCCGCGGCCTTGGAGTGCTGAATAGCTTCACGGGTTTGTGGCATAACGCCATCATCCGCCGCAACCACCAGAACCACCACGTCGGTCACCTTTGCTCCGCGTGCCCGCATGGCAGTAAAGGCCGCGTGACCAGGTGTATCTAAAAAGGTAATGTGACCGTTTTCTGTTTCAACGTGATAGGCACCAATATGTTGGGTAATACCCCCGGCTTCACCCGATGCGACTCGACTTTTACGAATGTAATCAAGCAACGAAGTTTTACCATGATCGACATGGCCCATAATGGTCACCACCGGCGCACGAGGCACCGCTTCACCGTCTTCATCACTTTCTTCAACGATCGAATCTTCAAGCGCATCATCATTAATAACTATTGCTTTATGACCAAACTCTTCAACCACAATCTGTGCCGTTTCCTGATCCAGCACCTGGTTGATGGTCACCATGGAACCCAGTCCCATCATTACTTTAATAACTTCAGCCGCTTTGATTGACATCTTTTGTGCCAGTTCGGCAACCGTAATCGTTTCGGATATTTCTACCTCATGAACAATCGGTGCGGTGGGTTTGGTAAAGCCATGTTCTTCGTTTGAATCACTCGCGGCGGCTCGTCTGGACGGTTTTTTCTTTTTACGGCGCCCGGACATTTCCGCACTAACGTGTAATTCTTTACGGCCATAACGCGTTTTACGATCTTTATCATCAAAATCGTCTTTGCCTTTCTTTTTCTTTCGAGTTGTTGTGGTGCGCGCTTCTTTTTCGGCTGTAGCCTGTTTTTTTGCCAGGTCTTCTTCCGCTTTCTTTTTGGATTCTACTTCTTTGCTCTTTTCTTTTTCGGCATCCGCTTCAGCGAGTGCTTTTTGGCGCGCCTCTTCTTCGGCAATACGCTCCGCTTCTTTTTCTTCCAGATTGCGTTTGGCTACTTCGTCGATCGCTTCCTGTTTGGCCTTCTCTTCGTCACGTTGAGCCTGAACTTCTTCCTGGCGTTTGGTTTCTTCTTCAACAATAACGCTGCGCTTAATATAGGTGCGCTTTTTACGTACCTCGACGGCAACTGATTTGGTTTTACCCTGCGAGCCGGTCACTCGTAGTTCAGAAGTGGATTTACGCTTAAGGGTAATCTTTTTACCCCCCTCGGCTTTATCCGAATCACCGTGTTTGCGGCGTAAATGGCCAAGCAATTCCATTTTCTCATCATCTGAGATCATCGCATCCGGATCAGCAATAGGCACCCCTGCATCCTTGAGCTGCTCCATTAATCGATCGATGGATACACCAACGACATCTGCAAATTGTTTTACGGTAACTTCAGCCATTTATATACTTACTACCTTCAATTAAATTATTCGCTCGCCTGAATCGGCTCTTGCTCTGACTCCTGGTTCTCAAACCAGGGCGCACGTGCAGTCATAATTAATTTAGCCGCGACTTCTTCATCCATGTTTTCAATCTCGATTAAATCATCAACCGATTGCTCAGCTAAATCTTCCATTGTAATGATGCCACCTTTTGCCAATCTTGCAGCCAGAGCATCGTTCATGCCATCCATGTTAACCAGGTCTTCTGCTGGGCCACCGTCGGGAATTCCTTCTTCAGTGGTAATCGCTCGAGTCAATAAAACATCTTTCGCCCGTCCGCGTAGCTCGTCAACAATCTCTTCATCAAATTCTTCAATATCAAGCATTTCGGATTTAGGCACATAAGCCACTTCATCAATTGACGAGAATCCTTCCTGAACCAGAATTAAGGCAATCTCGGCATCAACATCCAGATCATCCATAAAGATTTTAAGAACTTTCTCATTTTCTTCTTCCGATTTGGCATCCGCATCGGTTTCAGACATGACGTTCAATGTCCACCCGGTTAGCTCGCTCGCCAGCTTGACGTTTTGTCCGCCACGCCCAATCGCCTGTGAAAGTTGCTCTTCTTTTACCGCGATATCCATACTGGAAGCATCTTCGTCCACCACAATGGATTCGACTTCAGCAGGTGACATTGCATTGACAACATACTGGGCATCATTCTCATCCCAGAGCACGATATCAATTCGCTCACCCGCGAGCTCGTTGGATACGGCCTGGACGCGAGAACCTCGCATACCCACACAGGCACCGACCGGATCAATTCGGTCTTCATTACTTCGAACCGCGATCTTGGCGCGTGAGCCTGGATCACGCGAGGCATTAAGGATATCAATCAGACCTTCGCCAATTTCAGGCACTTCGATCATAAATAATTCGGTCAGAAAACGCGGGTCGGTACGGCTCACAATAAGTTGTGGCCCACGCGCTTCTGGCTTAACTTCTTTTAAGATACCGCGGATACGATCTCCGGCACGAACCGACTCACGCGGGATCATTTCTTCGCGTGGTACAATGGCATCAGCGTTACCGCCTAAATCCATATAAACGTTGCCACGCTCTACGCGTTTGACTACACCCATGACCAGCTCGGCCACCTTGCCTTCGTACTCTTCAAAAACTTTTGCGCGTTCCGCTTCACGAACCTTTTGTACGATCACCTGTTTCGCTGTTTGCGCCGCGATACGTCCAAATTCCACCGAATCGATAGGCTCTTCCGTGTAATCCCCGACCGCTATCTCAGGTTCATCAAGTTGTGCCGCGCTAATGGTGGTCTGGCGTTCAGGAAATTCCATTTCTTCATCGTCTTCAATGATTTCCCAACGTCGGAAGGTGTCATAATTTCCACTTTCCCGATCAATGGATACGCGCACAGCGACATCGTTGGGGTAACGTTTTTTGGTTGCCATCTCCAGAGCGGCTTCAATCGCTCCAAAAATCACATCCTTCTCAACACCTTTTTCGTTTGAGACGGCGTCAACAACCAATAAGATTTCCTTGTTCATGTTCTAGCCTCGTATACTTCCACTTTCAAATAATGATAATCGCTATATATAAATCTTGTACTACACATCCGGCACCAGGTTAGCGCGTTCAATATCGCTGCAAACAAACTTAAGTGTTTCACCACTTTCAATATTGATAAATAAATCCTGTTGATCCACCTTCTGGATCTGACCTTCAAAATTTCGTTGCCCGTTTACTGGCAGCTTCACCCTGAATTTAACTCGCTGACCAATATAGCTCGCATAGTGTTCGGGTTGAAACAGGGGCCGATCCAGGCCCGGTGACGAGACTTCCAATGCATATTGACCCTTGATTGGATCCTCGACATCCAAAACCGCACTCGCCTGATGACTGACCTGCTCACAATCTTTCAAACCGATACCATCAGGAGCGTCGATAAACAGACGTAACCGACTGTGCTTACCCTGGCCCAGATATTCCACACCAAGCAGTTCATAACCCAGTGCGCTTATCGTCGGTTCCAACAGGCGCAACACGCGTTCTTCCATTGGCCCCATATTCTTTCCCCGTAAACGAAAAGTGGGCCTCTGAGGCCCACTTCATAAACACTGTAAATTTCAAGGCATTATAGCATGCCTTCTCGAAATCACCAGCACGGCAACCTCGAATGAATTGGTAGCGGGGGCAGGATTTGAACCTACGACCTTTGGGTTATGAGCCCAACGAGCTACCAAACTGCTCCACCCCGCATCAGAGGCTGCGCTCCACCCCGCATCAGAGGCTGCGCATTCTACTGAGACCAATACACTTTTACAAGAAATCAAAATTAATATTGGAATTTCCACCCCAAAAACTACAGAAATCTTTAGAAAAGGCACATTTGGACGATAATTACTTCAGATTGAGTACATGACAGGCTCATGCCGGGTGTGTAATAGACGATTTGCACTGCAATCAGTTGCAAATTGCAGCCTCTAGACAGGTAAGCCTACTTTACATTAAAGTAAGTTAATGTTATTTAATGTTATTTCCCGGCTGGTATAAATTTTGCAGCTACATTAGTACGGGAGAGAAATATTTTTTAGTCGAAACGAATTAACGAAGGAGCCGTTCGATGAACCAGACTCGTAGAACTTTTTTACAAGCCACTATGGCTGCCGGTACCGTCGCCATTGCGACCAGCGCTGGGTTACTTACCCCAAGCACGGTACTTGCTGCATGGCCAAAGAAGGCATTTGATGCCACTAAATACGCGGATGCCCTAAAGGCTATTGCCGGCAGCGATAAAGCCGAAAATAGTAAGGAAATCTCCGTAGAAGCACCTGATATTGCTGAAAACGGTGCCGTAGTCTCCGTAACGGTCAAAAGTAAGGCCGCTAAAACTGAGCAGATTTCCATTTTCGTACCTGAAAACGCAAATCCTTTAACTGCGAGCTACATCATGTCGGACGCCGTTGATGGCTTTGTTACTGGCCGTATTAAGATGCGTAAAACATCCGATGTCATTGCTGTGGTTAAGGCAAATGGCAAATTACTCACCGCAAAGAAACCCGTTAAGGTAACTCTGGGCGGCTGTGGCGGTTAATGGACAGTAACAAGATTTAAGAGGTAATCAATCATGGCTAAGAAAAAGATGAAAATACGTGCGTGGGCCGACAAAGGCGCCGCTACAGTAAAAGCAATCGTCTTCCACCCGATGGAAACTGGATTGCGTAAAGACAAGGCAACCGGAAAGAAAATCCCGGCCCACTACATTGAAGAACTGTCAGTTGAGCATAACGGCAAAAAGGTTCTGACCTGTTTATGGGGACCAGCAGTATCAAAAAACCCATTCTTATCATTCCGCCTAAAGAATGCCAAGAAAGGCGATACGCTTAAGTTAAGCTGGGTTGATAATACCGGCGACAAGGACGTGGCTGAAGCGAAGATCAAATAATCCTCGCATTCATTCTCTCGTTTAAGTTAGACAAAAAGGCGCATTGATATGCGCCTTTTTTATTGGCTTTGTTAATTTTTACAACGGCCTTAACGTATTATATAGTTGAATCGGGCCAAACAAAGCTGAGCTGCGAATAGATAGTCATTGGGCAAACAGGGAAATGTGCAAAAAAAACGGGTGCCAAAGCACCCGTCTTTTAGATTATCAGCAAATTAAACCTTAAGGCTTAACGTACAGGTAACCATGTTGTTGCAGGTGAGCAACATGAGCAACGCCTGATGGAATCACTTCCGCGTTTTCATTGATTTTATCTTTTGGTATTTTTTTACCGCGGATGGTGTTAGCACAGATTGTGAATTTAACACCACGGTTAGCTAAACCAGCGATTTGATCGTTGAAGTTATAGACTTTGCCTTTTTTATTCTTTTTGCCCATCGCGCCGTCAACCATTGCGAACGCACCCGAGCTATGAGTAACAACGATTACTTCGATGTTTTCATCGCCTAAAGCATTCAGGTGATTTTTAACGTTACGAAGTGCACCTCTTGCGGTATGAATGTTGTTTACATGATAAACAACTCTCTGTTGCATATAACCATTTTTAGCTTTCTTTGATGGGTCAACAGCATAAGCTGAAGCGGTCATCGCAAGACCTGCAGCAATTAACGCAGCTTTACTTAATAATTTCATTCTTAACTCCTCCTAAAAATTTAGGTATTAATGTTACATCTCTAAAGTACTACTCGCGAGTACTACGAACTATAGATACAGCAATAAGCATTCCAAAGTCTAGGTTTTTTTTATTTGAATATGGATCAATTACTTAGTAATTTTTTCGAGGCATATCAGTGTTAACTTATACATTTTTAGTTGCACTTTGCATCTTTTGTATGGTTTTTTAATGGTAAATTACACCGTTTCAGGTTCGCTCTCATAGCGTCTTAACTTTCTCCACAAGGTTGTCTTATCAATACCTAATACTTTAGCCGCCTGAGTTTTTTTACCCCGACAACATTTCAACACATGCTGGATATATTCCTGTTCTAATTCCAGCAATGAAATAAATTCATTTCTGGAAAATTGTGCGGCTAACAGCTCTTCTTCATTTAAAAGCGGATTAGAACTCTCCCACACCAGGTTGGGGCCATCCGCAAGAATAACGCAGCGTTCAACCGTATTTCTCAACTCGCGAATATTGCCCTTCCAGTCGGCATCACACATGCGTTGTAATGAAATGCTGTCGTAACCTTTTACATTACGCTGATAGCGTTCATTAAACTCTTTAAGGTAGTAATCGACCAGCGCTGGAATGTCTTCTCTACGTTCATTTAAGGCGGGCACACGAACGGTAACGACGTTTAGTCTATGATAAAAATCATGGCGTAGATTTCCATCTTCCACCATTTGTTCCAGATCCTGATTACTCGCAGCAACAATCCGGACATCGACCGCAATCGAGGTGGTTCCCCCGACTCTTATGATTCGCCTGTCTTCGATAGCACGCATTAATTTCATTTGCATTTTATCTGATATATTACAGATCTCATCTAGAAACAGAGTCCCACCATCAGCCTGTTCCATTAAACCATATTTACGTTGCGTCGCGCCTGTAAAGGCACCTTTTTCATGTCCAAACAATTCACTTTCTAAAAGAGTATCACTCAGAGCACCGCAATCAATGGCTACAAACGGTTTATCGTGACGAGGACTAAAGTCATGCAAGGCCCGGGCAACGAGTTCTTTACCGGTACCCGATTCACCAGTCAATATTGCACTGCAACTTACTTCGGCTATCTTCTCAATTGTAGTAAATAAAGTGCGCATAACAGGCGTATCGCCGATCATGCCGAAACGATTACGTTTCTGCCCAATTCGGCGTTTTAGAAGTTTGTTTTCTGTCCGTAAATGACGAGATTTTATCGTACGTTCCAGCATGATGCGTAATTCTTCAAAATCAAACGGTTTTTTAATAAAATCATTCGCACCGCGTTTCATCGCTTCAACTGCATTTTCCACTGATGAGTAGCCCGTCATCACCACCACCGGCACATCCTGATCAATACTTCTAAGCTCACTTAGTAATTCAAACCCATTCATGCCCGGCATACGTAAATCTGTTATAACAATGTCAGCACTCTGTTTTTTGAATTCCTCTAAACACGCGGACGCATTCTGGAACACAGTACAGTCATAATTCGCATTATCACAATTGCGCTTCATAACTCGACAGGTAACCGCATCATCATCAATAAACATGATTCGAGTTGACTTATTCGACTTAGACGACATATTTTTCCTCCAGTATGTTGTCATCAGAATGTTCATCTATTTCAACCTGGAATGGTAGAAGAATTACCACACGTAACCCTTTTCCAGATATGTTTTCTAAATGGATCGTGCCACCATGATGTTTCACTATGCCATAACTTACCGATAAACCAAGCCCTGTCCCTTCACCTTCTTGTTTTGTAGTAAAAAAAGGGTCAAATACTTTGGCCATCTCCTGAGATTTAATGCCCGCGCCGGTATCAATAATTTCTACGGCTATATAGTCGATATCTTTAAATGATTTTATATGGATGGTTCCACCAGCCTTAGAAGCCTGTACTGCATTTAAAATAATATTTACCAGCACTTGTTGCAGTTGATTCATATCCGCAATTAAAAATAAATCATATTGCAAATCCATTACCACGGTAATTTCGGCCGATTCAATTCTATGTTGTAACAAATCCAGAGTGTCTTCAATTAACTGCGACATATTGAAATCGTGGTAATCTGGTTTGTTTTCGCGGGCAAAACTTAAGATACCCTGTACAATCCGCGCACAACGTTCGCCTTCTTTTTTTAGCAGGCTTATATCATTTATTGCTTCTTTATTGTCTTTTACGCCATCTTCAATCAGCGACGCAAGTGACATAATATTCATAAGCGGATTATTTATTTCATGACCGATACCCGCCGCCAGTTGTCCAACTGATGCAAGTCGCTCTGATTGCCTGGCCAGTTTTTCTGCTTTATCGCGTTCTCGTTTAGCTTTAACCAGACTGGTCGTTAAATAATTAAATGCCTTACCGGCTATGCCTATCTCATCACTGCGTGTGTCCCTGTAGCGAGAAGAATGATCACCATCGGCATAACGTGTAATCACCTCGGCCAGTTCATGAATAGGTTGTGACATTTGCCATGCTGCCCAAACAGAAACGAGTAAGCTAATTACTAATAACACACCCAGCAATAACCAGATTGAACGGCGTAAATTATCAATTGAGGCAAAAACGGTCTTACTATCGGCTTCGACCAATAATAGCCAGGATGTATCTGGTCGTGATTCAAAGGGCGACAGGGTCTGAAAAAATAACATTTTGCCATCGGCGCGAAACAGTGAACCTTTGTTGCGGTTTTTCTTAATGTATTGCCATTCTTCAGTTGAAATTTCATCTGTAAAACGATATTGCGATTCTAATTGATTGCCAAAACGTTTCGAAATCTCATGATGATATAAATATATCCCATCACGAACCGTGCCTTCATTTATTTCAACAACATAGGCATTGCCGGGATAACCACCTAATGCAGACTTAACCGTGGAATCAAGACGTGTGCCCCACATATTAACCACCAGCAGCCCCTCTTCGCGATCAAGCTCATCTTTCACCGCAGCCGAGTAGCGCACCATAGCTGGACAAAAATCGGCATCAAGGGTGACTCGACCTAACTCAAAATCCGACATCACCACATCTTGTTGCATGCCCTGGGTGTACTTAAAAAAAGATTTCTCCGATTGATCGGCAACATATAAGCGTCTGTTTTTTTCATCGACTAATTTTGGCTCAATCGGTTTACCTTCTTTGACCTTAACCAGAGTTTTACCCTGTGGGTCGATAAAGCGTAACGCCTGGATACTTGGGACAACATGAGAATAGTTTAAAAAAAACAGCTCCAGATCTTCTGCCAGCCGTTGATATTCCGCAGGATAGTTTTCTTTACTGGATTGCCGGGTAAAGGATGCAAACTGTTTTACCGCAGGCACATGCGCCAGACCTCGGGCAATGGCTTTTTGATTGTTCAGGATCAACTGAATCTCATCGGACATCTTATTCAGCGTGACATGTAATTCTTTTTCAGTTTGGGCACGAAGTTCGGATTCGGCTCGATCCACCACACCAAATAACAGGATTAACAACGGAACCGCCGTCATGGAGGTCAAAATCAGGAAAAATTTGTGTCGCAGTTGCATATCGGTATTTTGCTATCTTCTCTGCATTTTGCATAAGTATAGCAAGATATTCAGTAACAAAAGCTATATTAGTATCTAAAGCCCAAGCATATTAGGTTATGCTTATATTAATTGCCGCTTTATAGGTGCATTATGCACTATTATTTGTTGCGGCGTTGCCGTCGTAACAGGTGCGGACGCAGATCGTAACGATAAATAAACCCCGGTAATGCAAATACGGCGAATAAACAGAAAATAACGGCATAAAACTCCCAATCCTGCCGGTATAACTCACCCATTAGCTTCTGTTCCAGCCCCAGAGCGCTTAAAAGAAAGACCAGCAGCAGCACCCACCATTCCACCAAGCACATCCACAATTGTTTTCCCGCACTACCTGGAGGGTCAAATAAGAGGAAAAACCGCTCACTCAACCAGGGTAGATTGGCGGAAATAAACGCTAGAACAATTAATATTAATATGGCGTTTTGCAACATACAGAGATTATACAGGCGAAAATGGGCGCTGTCAGCGAGATTGCCCATTCATTTGAGCATGCACAAATTACTTAATGCTAACGATCTCGCCCTGCAAAGCCACGCCCGCAATAATGGCTCCGGCCCCACATTTGAAGGTTTCATCACTGGTCGTCAAATTCCCTCTATAATTCGATTTAATATTGACGACCGCGTTACCACCTAGTTGAAGTGCCCGTTCTTTTAGCTGAATCATGGCAGTCAAAAACACCCACTCACAGGCTTCCTGATCAGATTTCCCAAATGCATTACTTTTTTTGTTTGTGCTAAATACGCCAAATCGTTTTGCCACTTTACCATGCTTCTGGCCACCAAAATAATAGCGAACACCAGACAATTTTGCTTTAGCCTGTTCAGTGGATAAAACGTTTACTACCGAATAATCTCCAATATCATCTCGGGCCATAGTCGCTGGACTGTGCATTAACACCAATAAGCCACTTATCAATAAACTTTTTTTAATCATAACCACCCCTCCATTAAATATTTCAGACAAAGATATACTACATAATTTTCTATAAAATGATAACCAAATAAATTAGTCGGGATTGAACAGATTATTTACCGATACAGCTTAGATAACGCGAAGATCTCCACCATCGATCGGCAATTGGGCCGCCGTTGTTTTTGAAAATAACGGGCCACACATCTCAGCCACTAACTCGGCCACATCATGGCTGGTAATTTCAGTCGCCAATAGATTTCTGCATTTATATTCTTCAACACTCAAGTTATATGAGTCAGCACGAGCCTGTATTATTTCGTCAGACCAGATACCCGTATCAAACACCGCATTGGGATGTACTGCATTGATACGAATTTTGTCTTTACTCCACTCGAGTGCCGTTATTCGCATTAATTGGTTCAAAGCCGCCTTCGATACCGAATACGCACTGGCACCCGGTCCCGGTGCGGGTACATTTTTAGAACCCAGAATCACCACGCGGCCATAGCGCGGCGCCAAACACAACAAGGGGTGAACCGTTTTTAATAAGAGTAAGTTAGCGGTTAGGTTAATGTTGAGTGTTTTATCCCATAATGTCATATCAAGCTCATCAATGGTGGCTGACGCAGGAAAAATACCTGCATTCAGGATCAGCATATCAACCCCACCAAACATTTTCACACCCTGTGCCAGAGATTGTTCGATGGCTTGTTGCACAGTTACATCACAAATCAGGCCCAGATAGCTTGCTGAATCGTATAAATTCTCCACCTTATTATTTATATCCAGGGCAATAACCGCCGCCCCACGTTCCAGGAGTGAATCAACGCAGGCTTTACCGATACCTGATGCTGCACCGGTCACCAAAGCAACTTCACCCTCAAACTCAAGTTTGTTATTCGATTTTTTCAGTTTTGCCTGTTCTAAATCCCAATACTCTACATTAAAAATATCTTTGCCAGATAAGGCCTGAAATTTTTCCAACATGGTTGCGCGTTGAATAACATCAATTGTATGTTGATAAATATCACGGTTTATAAGTGCATCTTTAATGGTACTGCCAAGCGTGCACAAGCCAATATCCTGATCCAGGATTACCCTGGGTGCTGGATCAAGCATGCTTATCTTCGGATTAGACTGTTTCGAATATTGCGTGAAATATTTTTTATAATGGGATACATAATTAGCAATATCTTTATCAATCTCATAGTTAAGCATGGGAAGCTGCTTTGTTCGAATAACGTGATCGGGCGTGGCTGGGCCTTGTTGAGAAATATTACCAAGATCTTTGCGCGCAATATAGGAATCCACGCTGGCACTCGTTTCGGAGTGAAGAATCATGGGTTTCTCGGCGACAGCCGATAATTTAAAACGCATTTCTGCCTGCAAATGTATTTTTTCCTTATTAGTCCTCTTGTTGATTTTTTCGACATCGATGTCCCAGGCCTTATTATCTTTTAGATAAAGTTCAGCCCGACTGACCAGTTCAATCATTCGCTCATAAGAATCTCTGGCGGTATCCGCAAAACTAAAAATACCATGGTTCATTAACACCATGCCTTTTGTGTTTTCATTACTTTGCCGAGAAAATTCTTTTGCGCATTCTCTTGCCAAATCAAATCCAGGCATCACATAAGGTACAATTACAACATCGTCTCCGTATATAGCTTTAATTCGATTCATGCCATCAGGAGTATTGGTAATAGTTACTACCGCATCGGCATGAGTATGATCAACATATTTATAAGGTAATATTGCATGCAGGATTGCTTCGACCGATGGTGTCGGTGAAGACGCATTAGTCATATGAGTTTTAAGCTCATTGACCATATCAGGATCAGACAATGTCTCGAGTTCGGCCAGGGCAATTAGATGATCCAGTTTCACTGCAGGAAATCCGGCCGCCTCGATGCTGGCAAGATCCCAACCGCTGCCTTTAACATAAAGCAGGGTTTCTTCTTTCCCTAATATATTTTTTTGACTGATCTTCACCGAAGTATTGCCTCCTCCATGCAATACCAGCTCCGATGCCTGTCCCAGTAAACGGGAGGAATAAACACGCAAGTCAAGTTCATCTTCACATTGACTGGCTGCTTGCTCGTTCCATAAATTTTTCATCGTATATTTTCTTTATTGTTGTATATCGGATAACTATAACACTAAAATACCGGCATAAAAAAACCCGGTTGCTTTCAATTCAACCGGGTTTTTCAAACTACCTTGTAACTATTACACCATTGGAAGGATCGGGATAATCAACAGTGCAACAATGTTAATGATCTTGATTAGCGGATTGATCGCAGGACCCGCGGTATCTTTATAAGGATCACCTACCGTGTCACCTGTCACCGCCGCTTTATGCGCAGCGGAGCCCTTTCCGCCAAAGTTACCATCTTCAATATACTTCTTGGCATTATCCCAGGCACCACCACCGGTTGTCATCGATATAGCCACAAACAAGCCTGTGACAATCGTGCCTACTAATAAGCCACCCAGTGCCTGAGGGCCAAGTACCAACCCAACAATTACTGGTGCAGCAATGGGAAGTATCGAAGGTATAATCATTTCTTTAATCGCAGACCGCGTCAGCATATCAACCGCACGTGAGTAATCGGGTTGCTCGGTTCGATCCATAATGCCTGGCATTTCCCTGAACTGACGGCGCACTTCATTCACAATACCGCTTGCAGCTCGACCTACCGCTTCCATCGCCATCGCACCAAACAAATAAGGTATCAAACCACCAATAAACAGACCGATGATTACCATATGATTGGAGAGATCGAAGGTTACCGAAATACCGGCTTTTTCTAACCCGTAAGTAAAATCGGCAAACAGAACCAATGCCGCCAGCGCAGCTGAAGCGATTGCGTACCCCTTGGTAACCGCTTTGGTCGTATTACCAACCGCATCAAGGGGATCAGTAATATTTCGTACCGACTCATCAAGTCCGGCCATTTCTGCGATTCCGCCCGCATTATCTGTGATCGGGCCATAGGCATCGAGTGCAACAATGATTCCGGTCATGGACAACATAGACGTTGCGGCAATGGCGATACCATACAGACCAGCAAGCTCGTGAGCACCGAAGATTGAAGCCGTGATCGCAATAACCGGTGCAGCCGTTGACTTCATTGAAACGCCTAGTCCAGCGATCACATTGGTACCATCACCCGTCGTAGACGCTTCCGCGATGTGGCGCACAGGTTTGAATTCCGTCGCTGTATAATATTCGGTGATCATCACCATCGCAGCAGTGAGTACAAGACCAATCAGAGCACACCAGAACAGGCTCATGAAACCCGCATCAAAACCTGACATCATCTCTTTGGTAATAAAATAAAATGCAATCGCGGCCAACACACCGGATACCGCCAGACCACGATAGAGTGCATTCATGATCTTGCCACCCTCGCGGGCTTTTACAAAAAATGTTCCAATCACAGAAGCGATAATGGAGGCACCACCTAATACCAAAGGATATAAAATCGCCTGCTGACCTAAATGACTAAGCATCAAGCTAGCCAACAACATCGTGGCAATAACCGTAACCGCGTAAGTTTCAAACAAATCTGCAGCCATGCCGGCGCAATCACCCACATTATCGCCTACATTATCGGCAATCACGGCAGGATTACGAGGATCATCCTCGGGTATGCCCGCTTCAACTTTACCCACAATATCAGCGCCTACGTCTGCGCCTTTGGTAAAAATACCACCGCCCAATCGCGCAAAAATTGAAATCAACGATCCACCAAAGGCCAGGCCTATCAGTGGATGTAATGGATCCTCAACACCCATCTGAAGTAAAACGGCATAAAAACCCGCAACCCCAAGCAACCCTAAACCGACAACCAGCATCCCGGTAATGGCACCACCTTTGAATGCAACACTCAGCGCCTTGTTTAATCCACCACGGGCGGCTTCAGCCGTGCGTGCATTCGAACGTACAGATACGTGCATTCCAATGAATCCGGTTGCACCTGATAAGATCGCACCCAATAAAAACCCGAAGGCCGTTGCCGGAGAATCAAGTAATAAATAGATTAATATAAACAGAATAACGCCGACAATGGAGATTGCCGTATATTGTCGTTTAAGGTACGCAGACGCACCATCTTGAATCGCTTTCGAAATGCGTTTCATATCATCATTACCTTCCGGTAATTTTAGAATAGATGATATGGAAACTAGGCCGTAGACAATAGCGACAATAGAACAGCCTATGGCAATCATGAGTGCTTGATCCATGGTAAACCCCTCTGACTCTGGTTAGATAAGTGATTTTATTATTATGCTAACTGTGCCTTATTTTGGGACTCACCACCATTCAATCTCCTGTTTGCAGGCATAACAATGATTAATATGCAAAAATAGTAATGTTTACTCAATATGCATATGCATCGATATTGTGCACTATTCTGTATGATAATTAGCCATTTTATGGGTTTGTTTACCCTGTACGCTTTTACAAATCCACCCCATTACCCAATAAAGTAATATCCCGATTTTAAGTTCTGCAACAAGAAAATTCCCTCCTGGCTTTTATATTTTTTGTTATACAGGAAATAAAAGCATAATTTTTCTCCCAGTAGTGTATTCGCAATTAAACACTTTCATTTTGTATCAACAAATTGGAGCCTGGCGGATCGATACCCAAACTGAGCCAGTGATATTCAATAATTATTTATTTTCTTCGACGCCGCCTTAAATCTCTAAGATTAAATGGATCAACATGAATCTCGTCCAGATTAGCCCCAGCAAGATATGCTCGTTGTTGCGTATCTTTAACCATTAGCGGTTCTCCACAAACAAACACCTGCCATCCCGTTAGATCTTTATGTCGCTGCATTGCAAGCTCATTAGCCCGTCCGAGTAATGTACCATTAAACTCAACTCCACCAGACAGACAGGCGAAGTAAGAAAAATTATCAACCGTATTCGCCATCTCGATTAGCAATTTATTTTGATACAACCCGTACGAATATCTCGTCCCGTGATACAAAATAATCTCACCCCGATGCCCCTGGCTAATCGCATAGCGGACAATACTCAGTAATGGCGCCAGCCCTGTTCCTGTGCCGATTAACAAAAGCGGCTGATCAAGATTAACTTCATTGTAAAAACTATTCCCTGTGGCTCCCTGAAATTCGACCGTCTCACCAACCTGCAGTTCATTAAATAGCCAGTTGCTCATCTGGCCATTTCGCATTAGCTTAACATGTAATTCTAGTCGTTTTGAATCAGCGGGATTACAGGCTAAAGAATAACTACGAACCAGGTCATTAGCTGATTTTAAGTTAATGAATTGTCCCGCAAAAAAATCGAGCGGTTCAGATGGCTCCAGAAACAATTGCAGAACACTATCCGTTAATTTATTTTTTTCTATAACAATTGCTTCTCGGAATAGATCAGATGTTTTTGCCTGTGATAATTTCAAATCGGAATCCGGATATAACAAACAAGCCAGAAAAT
This sequence comes from Gammaproteobacteria bacterium, assembly GCA_003233255.1. Lineage (GTDB taxonomy): Bacteria > Pseudomonadota > Gammaproteobacteria > UBA6429 > Thiohalophilaceae > SZUA-24. The sequence goes on from QILH01000261.1 coordinate 22,186, forward strand.
AATTTTGCACGATTAGATTTTTTGGTAAACCGGTTCTTGCTCCCGCAGGAATATCAAAATCGTCGGCTCGAAGCAAACATGTTTGACAAGTCCCCATTTTACAGGAATAACTGATTTTTATATTAAAGCGCAGTAAACACTCCAGCACTGACTCATCGCCAGAGCAATTATAATCATCGCCTTCGTAGTTGATTATAGCCAAATAATATTATCGAAGAATTTACAAATTTAACACATCGTCATGCGTGCTTGCCGCAATAGTCATAACTTCATCGCGTAAATCTTCTGCTACCCCTAATTCTGTTAGTGTTTCCTGTAGGTGTTGCGCCACAGCCGTAAAATGGGCTTCACCCATACCTTGTTCAACCAGTCCTTTGTGGGCTGAACGCAAATCTTTCCCTGTATAGTTGTTTGGGCCGCCAAAAGCCATGGTTAAAAACGATTTTTGTTTTGCCCGTTGCTCGCCCATATCGGTCGTATCAAAAAAATGACTAATCGTATCGTCGCCAAGCACTTTTCGATAAAAAATATCTACTGCCGCATTAACTGCCGCTTCTCCGCCTAACCGCTCATATAAATTGCCTGACATTATCGAATATCCTTTATGTTTTTTGCCTTAATAAACCATAGCTTTTACCTATTGCAAGTCAAGCGAGAACAGATTATTTCCTCCGAGCATAAACAGTTTCAGTACAAATCCAGCTGTACTCGTCGTGCCGTCTTCAGCATTGAAACTATTACGGACTCTCCATGGCGAATAAAACCTGCCAGGATAAGACTTCGAACTTACGCAATTTATTTTTATACGGCCATGTTCATCATCTGGCATACGTTCAAACCAGCGATGAAATGAGAACATGATAGTCGTCATCCGTCCCCATAAAAAGAATCAAACTAACAATCGCTTTATACATCTATCCTAAGTTTGCCCAATATCGGTCAGGTAACCTGTCGCGGAGCTGTTGTTAACACTTATCTTTAATAGGTTTATCCATTTTTCGTCATTAAAGCATTGTATTTTTAACATACGCATTATATTTGTTCTGTCTTCTACACGACACAACAACTAACATCCTGCCTGTTCTTATTGCCGAGGAATATAATGAATATGTTACAAAAAGTTAATTCCACACTAGTTTGAGTTACAAAATATTCAACCTTAATCTTAACCCTTATAATAATGTTTTTTATCTGGTTTTTTGGTACGATAAAAATGTGTTTAAACAAAAAACAATAATCCATAACTTGCCTCGGCCTATCGTAAGGTTATTTTTCATTTCTGTATTCGCTTGCCCACAATTTGGATATGCGCTTGAGTTTGACCCGCCATTCCTGCTAATAGACGAAGATTCAACTGAGCAGAGTCCTACCCCGGCCCATTTAAATAATTTTAGTGAAACACCTTCCTCGGAAACTATTTCAGAGCAGCCAATTAGTGATGTCACAAGTGATAATGACTCAGGTGAATTTATCAGTGAAAATATCGACGTAGCAACCCCAATTAAAAAACCACCATTTTTTTCTTTTCTGGACAATCATCAAAAATTGATCTCTAACTATTTGCATCTAACGATACTCAGTGTCGACAATTTTTTTGCGACAAATCAGGCTATTAATGAAAGTACAGGAAGTCATCTGCGACTCACCCTGGAAACAATCTGGCCAGAAGGACAAGGTGCTGATTTTAATGGCTCAGTTAGTCTACGAGCTCGATTACCAGGCATGCGAGAGAAATACAGGCTTGTTGTTGAAAGTGATCCGGTCGAACAAAAAGAATTACTTGAACTTGAGAGTCGACAAAGAGAGCCTAACCAAACGATAAATGATCGAGGCTTATACACTGGCGTAGAAAAGAAAGTGGGGCTATCGGGATGGAATATTAACCCCTCTTTAGGTGTCAAGCTACGATCACCCCTCGATTTTTACGCTCGCTTACGACTCGATCGCAGCATATATTTTGACCAATGGGCATTATTTCTTAACGAAAGTATCTACTGGTTTGATTCATCCGGCTTCGGCTTTGACAGCACGGTACGCTGGGACAGGCCTCTCAGCCGAGCCTTTTTATTTCGCACAACGTCTCTATTACGGTATTCCGATGAAACAGACATATATAATATGAGTCAAATAGCGGAAGTAATTCATAATATTAACCCCAAAAAGGCGATTACTTATAAAGTCGGCGTCTTCGGGCATGCGGATGCCGGAGTTCATACCACAAACTATTTAATAAACCTTTTATATCGACATAACATTCATTCGGATTATTTATTTCTGGATCTTCAGCCACAAATTTTATTCAATAAAGAAAATAACTTTGAAGCACAATACGAATTTTTGATGCGAATCGAGATCTATTACAGAGACTAAGGAAGTTAATTAGTTGAAAAAACTCACATTACATCGGTAATTAAACCCATAATCAATTGTGGATAGAGGCCTAAAGCCAGTACCACAATACCGTTGATGCTCAACAATAATCGGATATCGGATGCCGCTTCGATCCCTGATGTTTCCTGAGGCGTATCAAAGTACATAAGTTTGAAAATACGTAAATAATAATATGCACCAATTACCGAAAAAATCACCGCAGTAAGCGCTAACCACACCATATCAATTGCAATAACGGATTGAAGTACTTGCAGTTTGGCCCAAAAACCAACAAAAGGTGGAACGCCGGCCATAGAAAACATAAATATCAGCATCATAAATGCAAACCACGGGCTACGATGATTTAAGCCACGTAGGTCATCCAGTTTATCGGACTCAAATCCCATACGTGACATCAGCATGATCATACCGAAAGCACCAAGCGCCATTAAAGTATAAGTAATGGTATAAAACATTGATGCAGCGTAACCTTCTTTAGTCGCTGTCAAGATTCCAAGCAGTATGAAACCAACATGTGAGATAGTTGAATACGCCAGCATTCTCTTTAAATTTGTCTGAGCGATGGCGACAATATTGCCTATTGCCATCGAAGCAATAGCCAAAATGATCAGCATATCTTGCCATTGGACATGCAAAGCCCCTAAACCATCGACTAACAACCGTATCGTCATAGCAAAGGCCGCCAGTTTCGGCGCACTGCCTATATAGATTGCTACCGATGTAGGCGAACCTTGATAAACATCCGGTAGCCACATATGAAATGGAACGGCACCTAATTTAAAAGCGACACCGACAACAATAAAGACTAAACCAAATATTAATATAATATTTTGTTGCTTCGTAGCAACTTCAGCGCTTATTGTCGATAACTCGAGCGAACCCGTTACGCCATAAACCATCGACATGCCATATAACAACATGCCCGAAGCAATCGCACCGAGAACAAAATACTTCATTGCCGATTCCGAGGCAATAATTGAGTCACGCTGCAGAGCTACCATCGCATACATACACAGTGATAGCAGCTCCAGACCAAGATAAATAGTCAGGAAGTTTTGCGCAGACACCATAATCATCATACCCAGGACACCAAACAGACCTAATACATAATATTCACCTTTATACATATCTCGTGCTTTAAGGTAGGACTTTGAATACATAAATACCGTAAAAGTAGCGATATAGATAAAGATTTTTAATAAGTCACCCATGCCATCACGTATGAACGTACCGTGAAAAGCTATGGTATCTTGTTTAGCAAAGGTCATGATGGTAATCAGTATCAATGCAATCAATGTGAACTGCGAGAGTATATAAGTACCACCACGTGTCTTGTCATTCAAAAACAGATCAACAATCAGCACGATCGATGCCATACATAGCATGACAATTTCAGGCAAGGCCAATGGTAACTGCGCGATAGTCATCTCATTCGACATGGCGGAAGGTAAATAAGCAGCGATAAAATCCATAGTCAATGACCTATTGCGGTATCTTTGATTGAAGTATGTGTCGAACCAGGTTGGCTACGCTTTCATCCATTACCTCAAGTAAGGGGGCAGGATACAAACCAAAAAACAGAACCATAACGGCTAACACTGACAGGAATAAAAATTCTCGGCTATTAATATCAGTAAGATTTTGTATTTTTTCGTTGGCAACTTTACCAAAGAACACGCGCTTTACCATCCATAAGGTGTAAGCAGCGCCTATAATAAGGGTCGAAGCAGCCAGGAAGGCGAACCACGGATTCGCTTTAAACGCTGCGAGTATAACCAGAAACTCACCGACAAATCCTGAGGTACCTGGTAGACCGGCATTAGCCATCGCAAACAATACTGCAAACCCAGCAAACCGTGGCATAGTATTAGCAATACCACCACAATCGGAAATCATGCGGCTATGAATACGCTCATACATCACACCTACCACTAAAAACATCGCCGCCGAAATAAAGCCATGCGATATCATCTGCACCACTGCGCCATTGATACCAGTACGTATCATTGTTACATCTTGTGTCTCCGGCGAATAGATATGCCAGACGATAAACAAACCTAATGTGACGAAACCCATGTGTGAGATCGATGAATAGGCGATGAGTTTTTTCATATCTTGTTGAACAAGTGCAACAAAACCAATATAAACAATTGCAATTAACGACAGGGTAATCATTAACCAGGCCAGTTCCTGAGCTGCGTCCGGAGCAATGGGTAAAGAAAAACGCAGGAAGCCGTAGGCGCCCAGTTTCAACATTATTGCCGCCAGCACAACGGAACCGCCCGTCGGTGCCTCAACATGTGCATCCGGCAACCAGGTATGAACCGGCCACATGGGTATCTTGACAGAAAATGCCAGGAGAAAAGCGATAAAGATATAGATCTGTTCGGTTTTGGTTAGCGGTAACGCATGCAATTCCAGTATCTCGAAACTGCCAGTTTTGGTGGCCATATAAATAAAAGCCACCAGCATAAATACCGAGCCTAAAAAGGTATAAAGGAAAAATTTTATCGTGGCATAAACCCGACGTGGGCCACCCCAGATACCAATCACCAGAAACATCGGAATCAACATCGCTTCCCAGAACACGTAGAACAATGCTCCATCAAGCGCCGAGAACACACCGACCATTAACCCAGACATGATCAAGAAGGCCGCCATATACTGAGCGGCTTTGAATTTAATGACTTCCCAACCGGCAATCACAATGATGACATTTATAAAGGTAGTCAGCAGGATAAGTGGCATCGCGATTCCATCGACACCCAGATGATAGTAAAAACGTAAATTACCTAATGTCATCCACTCATGGTGTTCAATGAACTGCATTGAGCCGGAGCTGGTATTGAATTCAGTATAAAGCGGAATAGATAATGCAAAGGTAATAATTGCAATCACCAATGCCAACACGCGCGCTTCGGTTGCGTTCTTGTCACCACCCGTAGCAAGCACCAGCATGCCACCAACAATTGGAGTCCATATAACTAAACTGAGTAAGGGCCAGGATTCAAACATATTTTAACCTAATGTGCTTATTATTTTGTCCCAGCCGCCATAGACGAAGATGGCAATGAGAACCACCAATCCAACAATCATAGCGAAGGCATAGGTATATAAATATCCGGTCTGGATATTACGAAGCTTACGCGCAAGATACCCAACCGAGTTAGCCGAACCATTAACAATTATTCCGTCGATAATCTTGACATCACCCCACTGCCAGAATTTGTCACCAAGCCAACGGCTAGCGGGTGCTATTATCTTTATATAAAGATGATCAGCGTAATATTTTTCAATCAATAACGTGTGCAGCCATTTAAATCTTTTTTCGATCACCGCCGGAATATCAGGGCGTTTCATCCATAAAAACCAGGCGACGACTACACCCGCCAGGGCTAAAATAAACGGCAGTGAAAATGGTACGGCATGAGTAACCATACTCATCCAGTCGTAGTTCGGTAACTGGGCCAGGACATCATGAGCCGGTGCTACATAAATCGCATCACCAAAAAAATCGCCAAACACCATATCATCAACAAATATCGCCCCAATAAAGACAGAGGGAATCGCCAAAGCAATTAACGGTATCGTAACAACCCAGGAGGTTTCATGCAGATGTTTGCGTGTATGTTCATCCATACGTTCTTTGCCATGGAACACCATAAAGTACATACGAAAGCTGTACAGAGCAGTAATAAACACGCCAGCAATCACTGCAAAATAGGCATACTGATGTCCCCATGTTTCTGATTTGTGAACCGCCTCAATGATTGAATCCTTCGAATAGAATCCTGAAAAGAAAGGTGTACCAATCAGTGCTAATGTACCAATTAAGGAAGTAATCCAGGTTATCGGCATGTATTTACGCAAGCCACCCATCTTACGCATGTCCTGTTCATGATGCATGGCGATAATCACTGATCCCGCAGCCAGGAATAATAACGCTTTAAAGAAAGCATGCGTCATCAGATGAAAAATTCCAGCTGCATAGGCGGATGCGCCCAGGGCCACGGTCATGTAACCGAGTTGTGATAAGGTTGAATAGGCAACCACACGTTTAATATCATTTTGCACCAGACCTAAGAGCCCCATAAACAAGGCCGTTGTTGCCCCAATGATCATGACAAAACTAAGCGCAGTTTCAGATAATTCAAACAACGGTGACATACGCGCCACCATATAGATACCTGCCGTTACCATCGTGGCCGCGTGAATTAAAGCAGAGATGGGGGTTGGGCCTTCCATAGAATCAGGTAACCATACATGCAATGGTACCTGTGCCGATTTACCCATCGCACCGATAAACAAACAGATCGTGATAAACGTCATCACCGACCACGGCATGCCATCGATAAGGGTAATTTCCTGCCCCGAGACTTTATCGACATTGTCGAATACCGTCTGGTAATCAAGCGATCCAAAATACATTAATACCGCAGCAATTCCAAGAATAAAACCGAAGTCACCAACCCGATTGATTAAAAAAGCCTTTAAATTCGCAAAGGTCGCGCTATCTCGTGTGTACCAGAAACCGATTAATAAATAGGAAATTAAACCTACCGCTTCCCAGCCAAAGAATAACTGCATAAAGTTATTCGCCATCACCAGCATCAA